>CAMLJW010000512.1 GCA_946480485.1 uncultured Streptomyces sp.
CGCCGACAACGGCGGTCGGCGACGGACGGAGGGATGGAGGGGCGCACGGAGAGACGCACAGAGGACACGCACAGAGGACATGCACAGAGGGCGCGCAGAGAGGGGTCGGCCATGACGACGCCGTCGCTCCGCTGGATCGGGAAGCCGACCTGTCCGGCCGACCCTGTCGGCCCGCACGGCCCGCTGCCATCCATGACGAAGGAGCACCGAGATGAGTGACTTCTCCACACCGAGTTCCAGCGGGAGCACACTGCAGCACCGCGGCCGGGCCCGAACGGACCTGCTCGGCATCTACCTCAATGATCATCTGGCGGGTGCGACCGCCGGTACCAGGCGTGCTCAGTACATGGTCAGGACACTGCGCGGCTCTCCTCTCGCCGAGGAGCTCGAACCGATCGCGACTGAGATCGCCGAGGACCGGACGAGCCTGCTCGGCATCATGAGGCGGCTCGGTGTGCCGGCGCGGCACTACAAGATCTATGCGGGGGCATTGGCCGAGATGGCGGGGCGTCTGAAGAGCAATGGCCGGCTCTTGCGGCGCTCTCCGCTCAGCTCCGTGCTGGAGCTCGAGTTCCTTAGGCTGGGAGTCGAAGGAAAGGCCGCCGGATGGCGGACACTGCACCGGCTCTCGGAGAGCGACGAGCGCCTCGAGCGAGAAGAATTCGACGAGCTGATCGAACGAGCCCAGGCACAGCGGCGGACGCTGGAGAACCTGCGCATCCAGGAGACGCAGACAGTCTTCCTGACGGTGTGACACGTCCCGTTGGAGAGGCTGACACGAGTGACGGACCGTCAGCGACTCCACGCGCCGCGTGACCTCATACGGCTGCTTCGTGGCGTACAGAGCTTCGGGTGACGAACCCATCAGCCCCTTCAGCCGCGCGAAGCTGTTCCAGGAATGCGGCAAGCGCACGGATCTGGCCGTCCGTCCGGTTCTCGACCGTGACAGGCGGCCAGGACTTCTCCGAAGCCGCGGAAGGCACGTCGTCACGCGCTGACGCGCCGACACGCGCTGACACGCCGACACATAAACACGGTGACACGCGGACATCCGGAGTTACGCGATCGACCGTGCGTCCGGCCTGGCGCGGAACGTCGGCTCAAAAAGCCGCAGGTCAGGGGCCCTAAGCAGGCAGAGGTAGCCCGACAGCCTCGCATCCGGTCCGCTCACTCGTCGACCCCTGGAAGGACGGCAGAAGCAGGAAGTACGCGTGCGGGTGCTTTATCGTCATTTGACATGATTTCACATACAGAAAGACCGCTGCTCGAGGACAGCAGAGCGAACGCAGGGCGCCCGGCGCTGACGCTGGTCTTGTCGGTCGCGGCCGCGTTGACGATCGCGACGCCGTCGGCCCAGGCATCGACCGTCACGGGTCTGCGCACCGACTGGGAAGCCATCGCGCAATGCGAATCGAGTGGTGACTGGCACGCGAACACCGGCAACGGCTACTACGGAGGCCTTCAGTTCAAGCACTCGAGCTGGGTTGCCGCGGGTGGGCTCAGGTACGCACCACGGGCGGACCTGGCGACGAAGGCGGAGCAGATCGCCGTAGCCAGGCGTCTGGCGTCCCTTCAGGGCATGAACGCCTGGGCGTGCGCGTGAGGCATGGGGGCAGGGAGCGCACGCCGAGCGGCGACCCGAGTGGTGCGTGGGGCCCGACTCACAGGCCACCTCGGGCCGTCCCGGCAGCGACTCGATCGCGGACGTCCTGCTCCACGAGGCGGCCAGTCCGCCGGCCGGGCCAGGCTGCCGCCCCCGAAGGGTCTGGGGGGGACCGACCGCGTTCGTACCTCCCACAGACTCGACGAGGGCCTGGACGAGTTCGGCAACCGCGGTCTGCTTCCTGCGACTTCGACTCTCTGGGGACGATCCGGTGCCGTACGGGTTCGCCGAAACCCACACGATCGGGCCATTGAAGAACGGAAATCACCCCCTCATAACGCCCTCTCGCAGGATCCATGACTCGTGGGCTCAGGCTCCTAGACGAAGGTGGGCAGCCCAAACGGACGGATTATGAGGGAACTCATTTCGTAGACGGTGGGTGGCCTCGTGCACTCCATGAGGGAGCAAGCTCAAATCCCGGCCGATCATGGATGACGTTATCAAGGGCGTCGCCGTTCCCGAGATCCCCAAGAAGCGGGCCATCAAGACCGGCCAGAACGCGGGCAAGTCCCCGAGGCGGTCGCCTCGCTCTACAAGCGGTCCGCATCCGCCGGCCCGAGGACCCGCTCACCCGAAGAGATCGGGCTCCGCGAGCGCCTCCAGAGTCAGCCCCACCCGAACGCCGGAGGCAGCCGTGGATGACCTCGCCACCGTGCGCGCATGAATTCGAGAAGACGTACAACGACCTCCTCAACTCCGCCGCCCGCCTCGACATGCTGCGACGCCTGGAGGGGGCGCCGTGGGCCCCGTTGCTGCTGCCCGCGGGGACTACTCCTCGCGTCCGGCTAGATATTGGCGTATGATCGTAATATCATCTGTACGTCAATGGAGGTCCTCAGGCCACCTCTCAGGCGATGGGTCCCAGCGGCGGCGATCTCACCACGATCAAGTTCGCCGAGCTCCTCGGCCAGCAGCTTGAGGGCTGTCAGCACCCTCCGGCCTTCGCATGACGGCCCTTTGACTGGTACTTCGCTGAACCCGACCCGGGCAAGCCCGGCTTGGCGCCGACCAAAACCAAGGAAGACTGCCGATGAACACGCTGGAAACCCCGCTCACCCTCCCGAACGGCCAGGTGCTCCCCAACCGTCTGATGAAGTCCGCGCTGAGTGAGTCGCTGGGCGACAAGAACAACGCACCCGGCGAACGCCTCGGCCGCCTGTACTCCACGTGGGGCCGAGGCGGCTACGGCCTCATGATCACCGGCAACGTCATGGTCGACCGCACGCACCTCGGCGAACCGGGCAACATCGTCATCGAAGACGAGCGCAATCTCGACGCGCTCTCCCACTGGGCCAAGACAGCCCAGGACACCGGCGTTCCGATCTGGGCCCAGCTCAACCACCCCGGACGCCAGTCCAACCCCCTGGCGCTCGGACACACACCGGTGGCGCCCAGCCCGATCGCAACGAAACTGCCGGGAGCCAAGACCCCCCGCGAGCTGCGACCGGCGGAAATCGAGGGCATCATCGAGCGCTTCGCCACAGCCGCGGCCGTGTGCGAGACGGCCGGCTTCAACGGCGTGCAGGTGCAAGCAGCGCACGGGTATCTCATCTCTCAGTTCCTCTCACCGCTGTCGAATCAGCGCCGCGATGAATGGGGCGGCGACTTCGAGCGACGGATGCGCTTCGTCCTTGAGGTCGTCCGACGCATTCGCGCCCGCGTCACACCCGGCTTCGCGGTGGGCATCAAGCTCAACTCCGCGGACTTCCAGCGCGGCGGCTTCACCGAGGACGAGTCCCGGACCGTGCTGGCGGCGCTCGCCGGCGAAGGCATCGACCTCATCGAGGTCAGCGGCGGCAGTTACGAGTCCCTGGCCATGAGCGGCTCGGCTGCTCCCAGCACCAGGGCGCGCGAGGCGTACTTCCTGGAGTACGCGCGTACCGTCCGCGAATTCGTCGGCGACATCCCACTCGCCGTCACCGGCGGATTCCGCACCCGCGAAGGCATACAGCGAGCCGTACAGGACGGCGAATGCGATGTCGTCGGCATCGGCCGACCGGCGGTCACCACGCCGGACGCCGCCCGGCTCATACTCGAGGGCCGCATCGAGGCACTCACGGCGCACCAGTTG
>CAMLJW010000513.1 GCA_946480485.1 uncultured Streptomyces sp.
TCCGCATGGGACGGGGAGCGCGGATCGTCCTGGCGGGGCTCGGGCTGTCCGCAGAGCCCCCGCTTCCCGTATCGCTCCGGTTTTCGCGCTTCCCCGGGATGCGCGCCAGTTCGGGAGACGACGTGTCCAGCGGCACGGACCACGAGCGGACCAAACCCAACTGCACGACCTGGCGCGGCAGTACGGCGTCAAGGAGCCAGTCCGCGGCGACCCGGACCCGGTTGCCGGGCATCGCCGCCAGGTGGTAGCCGCGGGTGACGGCCCCGGCGAGCGGCCCGGACAGCGGGATACCCAGCGGGTTGGCGGCGGCCTTCAGCCCACCGAGGTCGACGGTGAAACCCACGTCCTTGTGCCGGTAGGCACGACGGTCGCCGGCACCGAGGGAGGCGGCGACGTTGTGGCCCGCGGTCTGCCCCTGCCGCCAGGCGTGCTGCGCCGTCATCGGCGTGTACTGGCCGGGTTTCTCCAGGTCCGGTACCGCGGCCGCGTCGCCGCACGCGAACACCTCGGGGTGGCCGGGCACCTGAAGGTGCGGGTCGACGAGCAGCCGGCCGCGTTCCATGGGCAGTCCGAGTGCCTCCGCCAGCGGATCGGGCCGTACTCCGACGCACCACACCAGGGTCCGGGTGTCGATGAACTCCCCGTCGCTGAGCCGGACTCCGGCCGGGGTCGCCTCCTCCACGGAGGTCCCGGTGCGGACGTCGACGCCGCGCCCCCGCAGCACGCTGTCGGCGGTGCGCGAGAGCCGCTCGTCCAGCTCCGGCAGCACGCGCGGGGCGATGTCGAGCAGCAGCCAGCGCGGACGCGCGCCCTCGCGCAGGGGCTGTTTGCGTACCAGCGCGTCGGTGAACAACTTCCCGTGCGCGGCGACTTCGGTGCCGGTGTAACCGGCACCGACCACCACGAAGGTGCACCGCGAGGAGCAGGCCGACAGATCGCCATCGGTCGCCGCGAGTTCCACCTGCCGGGTGACGTGGTCGCGCAGGTACAGCGCCTCGGGCAGGCCCCGGAAGCCGTGGGCGTGCTCCGCGACACCGGGGATGGGCAGCAGTTTGTTGACGCTGCCGGCGGCGAGCACGAGACGGTCGTACGCCAGTGTGCCCCTGCCGCCCTCGGGGCCGCCGTAGTGCACGGTCCGCTCGTCGAGGTCGATGCCGACGGCCTCGCCGAGCACCAGCCGTACGCGCGGCAGGGTGCCGGACAGCGAGACGGTGACACGGCGCGGTTCGAGCACCCCGGCGGCGACCTGGGGCAGCAGGGGCAGATACAGAAAGTAGTCCGTCGGGTTCAGCAGGATGATGTCGGCCTGGTTGTGGTCCTTGTGCCGGGCCGGCCGGGACAGGGTGCGAGCCGTCCGGTATCCGGCGAAGCCGGCGCCGACGATCACGACGCGGGGTCGACTCATGGTGCGCCTCCGGCGGGGTCGTGTACGGGCTTTCCGCGTCCCCCGGCCCCGGGTGCCCAAACGTTGGCTGCCCTGGGCGGTGGCGTTTCGCGCAGGGCCCCGGGGATACCCGGACCAGGACCCCGACCCGCCCCGTCGCGGAGGTGCCCCATGGCCGAATACGGCTACTTCCTCTCGACCGAGGAGTTCGGTCCCGCCGATCTCGTCGAGCAGGCTCGGATGGCCGAGCAGGCAGGCTTCCAGTCGCTGTGGATCTCGGACCACTACCACCCGTGGAACGACGCGCAGGGCCAGAGCCCCTTCGTGTGGTCCGTGATCGGCGCGCTCTCGGAGGCCGTCTCGCTGCCGATCGGCACGGCGGTCACCTGCCCCACCGTGCGGACGCACCCCGCGGTGGTGGCGCAGGCAGCGGCGACCAGCGCGGTGATGACGAACGGCCGCTTCCGGCTCGGCGTCGGCAGCGGCGAGGCCCTGAACGAACACATCGTCGGTGCCCCCTGGCCGCCCACACACGTCCGCCTGGACATGCTCGAGGAGGCGATCCAGGTGATGCGCCACCTCTTCACCGGCGACGAGATCAACCACTCCGGCGTCCACTACACGGTCGAGAACGCCCGCCTCTACACGCTGCCCGACGAGCCCGTCCCGATCGACATCTCGGGCTTCGGGCCGCAGGCGACCGCACTCGCGGCCCGGGTCGGCGACGGCTACGTCACGATGATGCCGGAAGAGTCGATGGTGGAGCAGTTCCGCAAGGGCGGCGGGGGCGCCAAGCCGGTCAGCGGCGGTACGAAGGTCTGTTACGGCCTCGACCGGGACGAGGCCGTACGCACGGTCCACCGGCTCTGGTCCAACCAGCTGCTGCCCGGCGAGATGGGCCAGGTCCTTCCCTCACCGCGCCACTTCGAGCAGTTGGAGCCGCTGATCACCGAGGACATGGTGAGCCGGAACGTCGTCTGCGGGGACGACATCGACCAGCATGTCGCCGCCCTCTCCGCGTTCACGGAGGCCGGATTCGACCGGGTCTACGTCAACCAGATCGGCCCCGACCAGCGCGGCTTCTTCGACTTCTACCGCACCAAGGTGCTGCCGCAGCTGGCGGAGCCGGCCCGCTGATGCCGTGCACAGCTGGCGGAGCCGGCCGCTGATGCCGTGCTCCACCAGTCGGCTGATCGCGTGCGTTACTTACTACGTGGCTGAGTGCTTGCGCCGAGCGTTACTTACGTGGCTGCGTGCTTGCGCTTGAGCTGCGCTGCGGCCTTGAGCTGTGCGGCGAGTGCGAGCACCCCGCCGACGGCCAACCCCATGCCCACCCGCCCCCGGTTGCGCGACACCCACTCCTGCGCACTGCGCGGCAGCGCCTCGCTGTCGAAGCGCCCGTGCGCCCCGAAGTCATGGCCGTGGGGCCCGTCTGCCGGGGACCAGAGGTTGCCGTGGGCGTCATGGTCGCCCCCGTCGCCCCCGTCGCCCTCGTCGCGCTGGGAGTCGAACGCCGTGCGGGCCAGATAGCGGTCGAGGAAACCGGGCGCGACCGAGTTGGTCAGCATCGTGGCGGTCGTGGAGCCGCCGACCCAGTACTCGCGGCGACGCGGATGCCCGGCCGCGTGCACGATGGCGCGTGCGGCGACCTCCGGCTGGTAGACGGGCGCGACCGGTCGGGCCCGGCCCGGCAGGCGGCTCAGCACCCAGTCGAACTGCGGGGTGTTGAGGGCGGGCAGCTGAACCATCGTCGTACGCACCCGCGATCCCCCGTGCAGCAGCTCGCAGCGCAACGCCTCGTTGAAGCCCTGAATCGCGTGCTTGGCCCCGCAGTACGCGGTCTGCAGCGGAATCCCGCGATACGCGAGCGCCGAGCCGACCTGCACGATCGTGCCCCGGTTCCGCGGCAGCATGTGCCGCAGCGCGGCCCGTGAGCCGAACACATAGCCCAGATACGTCACTTCGGTGACCCGGCGGAACTCGTCGGGCGTGATCTCGGTGAACGGCGCGAAGACTCCGGCGAAAGCGTTGTTGACCCAGACGTCGATCCGTCCGAAGGCGTCGACGACCTGCTGGGCCGCGTCCTCGACGGCCTTGGGGTCGGCCATGTCGACGGAGACGACGAGCGCTTCGCCACCGGCCCGTGTCACCTCGTCCGCCGCCGCGGCCAGTCCCTCACGGCCCCGGGCGAGCAGGGCCACGCGGTCGGCCTGGGCCGCGAAGGCCCGGGCCGCGGCCCTGCCCACGCCGCCGCTGGCCCCGGTGACCACGACGGCTCTGCGGCGGGACACGGCTCACCTGGCCCGGTGGTGCGGAGCTTCGGGGTCCGGCGGCCAGGTCCCGCCG
>CAMLJW010000514.1 GCA_946480485.1 uncultured Streptomyces sp.
GTCCCCGGTCCCGCGAGACGGCCTCTCACAGGCGGAGGCGCCCACGCCGGCGAAGCTCCACCTCGGCGAGACGCCGAATGAACGCAACGCACGGCTCGCGACCTACGTCGCCGTGGGGGCGGCGGTCGTGGTGGCGTGTCTGAGCGGGGCGGCGGTGGCCTGGCGGGACGCTCGGCGGCGGGCGCGACGGATCACGGGCGTGGAGTGACCGGAAGAGACATCAGCCTCCGAACTCAGCCCCCAGCGCGCTGGGAAGCAATGTCCCGCCCGGCCGGGATCCTGGCTCGACGTGGGTACGGATACTCAGATGCTTTGGTCACTGGTACGGATGGGGCCCGTGGTGAAGGGGCCGTACCGTACTTCTCGATCAGTGCAATGTTGCTGTCGCACGTTCATATCGCCTCGTGGGTGTATGACGAAGCGCGGGGAGGGGCGGAGGGGGCCACGCATGGGGTGGGATGAGTGGGAGCAGCTCAAGACCGCGGCGGTCGAGCGGCAGTCCGCGCAGATGCAGCTCAACCAGCTGCCGGCCGACCAGGGAGGCTCCAGCTCTGGTGGTACCGGCGGCGGCTCCGGTCGGCTGAGGTCGGACAAGGCCGTGTGGACCAAGGCGGGGGAAGGCGTCGACTCGCTGCGGGAGAACGCCACCAAGGCGATGGCGAAGCTGGAGGAGGGGCAGAAGGGTCTCGGTAAGGGCTCTGGGTGCCTGACCGCGGCGGCTCAGCGGGACGTCCGCGAATCCTGGGAGCGCTACGTCAAGGACGTGAGCGGTCGGTGCGGCGCGCTGGCGGACGTACTTGAGAAGACGGGTAACGACCAGCTGAGGACCGACGAGGCCATCAAGGCCGAGATCGCCAAGCTGAAGACCGATGACGAGGACACGCCCGCTGTCGGCGGCCACGGCAAGGGGCGGTGACCGGGAATCATGGATTACGTGACGCTCAAGGCCCTCAAGCCGTCCGAATTCTCAGACGCGGCGGACGGGTTTCTGGTGGCACCGCATGCCGCGACGGGGTATCGGTTGGCGGCTCGGGGACGGTGTCGCCTTCCGTACGCTGGTCAAGTCCGCCGTCCAGCACGACACTGGGAGGGGCGGCACAGCGGCCAGGGGGCAAGCGGCAACACGAAGAGGTAGTAGCAGGGTTGTCGCATAAGGGAGTTGGGGCTGTCACCGTAGTTGACTACAGTGGTCGGGCTGGGGACAGAAACGTTCAGGGGGCACAGCGACCCCGAGCGGGACGGGGACAACGGGGAGGGATGACGACGTGCTTCCTGCGGAGATGGCGGGCGGCGTCTCGGCGTCCAGGGCTGCCAACCTGGAGGCCAGTGGCGAGATGCTCTCGACCTTCCAGAAGCGGGTGACCACGCTTCTGGCGGAGTTCGAGGGTTCGGCCGGAAGTACGACCAAGGTGGCTGCACAGAAGATCCCCCGGGCGTCCTTACGCAGCGAGAGCAGCTGCTTCGCCGAGGCGGACGACCTCTTCGATCAGTACGAGCGCGTTCATGAGCGTCTCGTTTCGCTCACCAAGACGCTGGGCCTGCAGATCGAGGCCATCGAGATCGCCGTGAAGGGCGCGAAGAACGGCTTCAGCAACCTCGAAGAGGATCTCCGGCACCGCTTCTGGGAGATCCAGACGGAGCTGCAGCAGGAGCAGGACACGGCTCAGCGCGAGAAGGACGGCAGGCCCGACGACAAGCTTTCCGACAGCACTGGGTCCGGAAAGGGGTATCGCTAATGGCGGGCGACGAGAACAACGACGAACGGCACAAGGACGATCTGCAGGACGTGGCCGTTCAGGTCTACGTCACCGATGCCACGACCAAGACGTCGAACCTCTTGGACGGCACGCTCTTCGGCGGCATCCTTCGACGCGGCCGTTCGGACTTCGAGGGCTACGAACTCAACAGCCTGCTCGACATGGTTCGCCAGACGAAGCCGGAGGACCTGGAGAACGCGGGCAAGGCCCTGTGGAACGCTCGCGACGCCATCAAGGATGCCGCCGAGGAACTGAGCGGCCACATTGACCGCGTCGAGTGGGTGGGCGAGTCCGGCGAGGCCTTCCGTACCTGGGGCAAGAAGCTGGTCAACCACACGCGCAAGCTCTCCGCCTTCGCCGAAGTCGCCGGCGACCAGATCACGGCGGCGGGTACGGGCCTGGCATCCGTGATCAGCGCGCTGCCGGAGAGGGACACCCGGATAGATCCCAAGTCGGTCGAGGACATTCCGGCGCCTAAGCGGGTTGAGAGCAACGACGAGTACGCCGCCGCGGTGAAAACGGAGAAGAACCGGCAAGAGGCGATCAACCAGATGAACCGGTTGGCGTCGTTCTATGCGGTGTCGAGTGAAACGCTGGCGGCCCAGGAGGCGCCGACGTTTGAGTCGATGCCTGATGTGGGGGTGCCTGAGCCGGATCCGTCGGACGGCCGCGGCAGATTGACTCTCGGGGAAGACGGTGGAACTCTCTCAGCCGCCGGTGATTCCGGGACGACAGCCCATCACTCAACCAGCAGGCCTGGAGGGGAATCGGGTACGGGCGGCACTACCGTCCCTTACAAGGACGTGGACGGCTCGATCACCTACCCGGATCGGAATGTCGGTACGAAAATCGACAGCGTCGACACCCTGCCTCCCCAGACAACCAGCCCGTCGACTGGTACGCCGCCGTCGGCGCCTAACTCGCCGGGGACCGGAGGAGGGACGATTCCGCCCTTTGCAAATGGCGCTGCGTACCGCGTACCCAATGGTCCTGCCGGTCGCGCTTCGAGAGCTGGGGGTGGCGGCAGGACGCCAGTGTCGGCGCAAGGACGATCCGGTAACCCGAGTGGTGCCTCTCAGGCGCCCTTGGGGCGCGGCCCTACGGGCCCGATGGGGCGTTCCTCTTCCACGGGCCAGAGCGGAGTTCGAGGGGGTCCCACGGCGTCAAGCGGGACGCCGATGGGTCGTGGTGTCTCCGGCGGAACGCCTCGGGTCAGCGGCCCAGCAGGTGGGCGTACTGGTGGTCCGGGTGTCACAGGCGCAGGCCGTGGCACCGGCGTCGTCGGTGGAAGGCCCACTGCCGGGCCCTCTGCGGGAGCGACCGGCTCCACAGCGCAGCGCGGCACGGTCGTCGGAGGCGAGAGCACCGCCGGTTCGCGCAATGCGGCTGGAAGCCTGGGGCAGCGCGGAGTCATTGGCGCGCCCAACCCAACCCCTCCTACGGGCACGAGGGAGACCGCTCGCCGGTCTACCGGGAACCCCGACGGTGTACTCGGAGCCCCCAAGGGCCGCTCTGCGGCCAGAACGAGCGGGTTCACCTCCGGTGGCACCGGTCTCGTTCGCGGTCCCGGCAACCAACAAGAACCTGACCCGCAAAGCGCCGAGGGCACACGGCAGCCTGAAGCTCCGGTCGCGGATGACGAGACCCACCTGCCCGACAACCAGCGGCGCAATGTGCCGCCAGTGATCGGCTGACGACGGACGAGGATGTACAGAGGCATGCTGTCAGGGACCAACCAACGCGGCAGATGGACTGCAGCCTTCGCCGGACGCACCGGGAGATGGCTGTCCACTGTGTGCTCGGCACTCGGCGCTTTGGCCATCGCGTCCGCAGGTCTGGCCCCGAGTGCGGTGGCCGACGACGTTCAGTCGAAGCAGTGGTACCTGGACGCGATGGCGGCTGAAGAACTTTGGACGGCAAGCACTGGCGAAGGCGTGAAGGTTGCCGTCATCGACACGGGAGTCAAT
>CAMLJW010000515.1 GCA_946480485.1 uncultured Streptomyces sp.
TGGTTCCGTTTCCGATGTTTACGCGAACTGCGCTGCGTCCGAGGTCACGGAACCGGCGGGAGATCGGCCAACTCGCACTCCCCGGCAGGAATTGGGTGGCGTGCCAATCCACGCACGTGGCCCAAATGGAGTACTGTTGCGAGCCCTGGGTCCGGTCTCCCGCCTGGGCGTCCGTGGCCTTCAAGGACCGCCGGGAGGGGGCTAGTTGCACAGGGTGACGGAGTTGGTCACTTAGCGTTGCGAATAGGTAACCGTGCCATAACGGCGATCCAGGGCCCGCGCCCGACACGCCGGGCAACTCGGCAAGGTTGTGGCAGGCTGCACCCGGGCAGGCCACACTCGACTAGCGGAAGCAGCGACGCACGTGACGTCGGCAGGCACCACCCGGGAGGTCCCCATGCCCGAACTGCGTGTCGTGGCCGTCTCTAACGACGGCACACGGCTGGTGCTGAAGGCTGCGGACAGCACGGAGTACACGCTTCCGATTGACGAGCGTCTGCGCGCCGCCGTACGCGGCGACCGTCCGCGCCTCGGCCAGATCGAGATCGAGGTGGAGAGCCATCTCCGCCCCCGAGACATCCAGGCGCGTATACGCGCCGGCGCCTCCGCCGAGGAGGTCGCCCAGCTCGCCGGAATCCCCGTTGACCGCGTACGCCGCTTCGAGGGCCCGGTGCTCGCCGAGCGCGCCTTCATGGCTGAGCGGGCCCGCAAGACTCCCGTCCGCCGGCCCGGCGAAACCACCGGACCTCAGCTCGGCGAGGCGGTGCAGGAGCGGCTGCTGCTGCGCGGCGCCGACAGGGAGACCGTCCAGTGGGACTCGTGGCGCCGTGACGACGGCACCTGGGAGGTGCTGCTCGTCTACCGGGTCGCGGGTGAACCGCACTCGGGGAGCTGGACGTACGACCCGCCACGGCGGCTCGTACAGGCCGTTGACGAGGAGGCGCGCTCGCTGATCGGCGAGTCCGACGACGAACTCGCCGCGCCAGAGCCCAGTTTCCCGTTCGTGCCGCGCATCGCCCGGCTGCCACGCGACCGCCCGATGGACCGCGCCCTGGACCGTCAGACCGAGCGTCCCGTCCTGCCGCCCCCCTCACCCGAGCCCGCGGAGGAGAGCGCCAACGGCGAGCGCGACTCGCTCACCAGCCTTTTGGAGGCCGTGCCCAGCTTCCGCGGCGACCTGGTGGTGCCCGAGCGCCCCACGACGGCCCCGGAGCGTCCGGCGGCCGAGGAGGAGCCCGCACCGGAGGTCGAGGAGGAGCCCCCGGCGCCTGCGGCCTCGGCCGGCTCGGCCTACGCCGACATCCTCATGCCGCGCTCGGTGGGCAGCCACCGAGACCGGCTTGTCGGCTCCACCGACCGTCAGGCCGAGGCGGACGGCGTCCGACCGGG
Organism: uncultured Streptomyces sp.; assembly: GCA_946480485.1. Next base: position 1,390 of record CAMLJW010000515.1, read on the forward strand.
CCGAAGAGCGGCGGTGCCGAGCTGGGACGAGATCGTCTTCGGGACGCGCCGCAAGAAGCAGGAGTAGGAAGCAGGAAGCAGGAGTACAACCGTGTAGGGAAGGGGCTCGCACCGTTCTTCAGCGCGAGCCCCTTCGCGTCGCGGAATCTACTGCGGGTCGGGCCCGGTCGCGACCGGGCGGCTCTCGTCCCCCGACCAATGCGACCACGAACCCGCGTACAGCGCGCCCGGGATGCCCGCGACCGCCAGCGCGAGGACCTCGTGGGCGGCCGAGACGCCCGAGCCGCAGTAGACACCGACCTCGCAAGAGCCGGTGGCGCCCAGGGACTTGAAACGCTCGGCGAGTTCTGCCGCCGAGTGAAAGTGGCCGGATTCCGTCACGTTCTCGGTGGTCGGCGCGGAGACGGCGCCGGGGATATGGCCGCCAATCCGGTCGATCGGCTCGACGTCGCCGCGGTAGCGCTCGGCGGCACGTGCGTCGAGGAGCAGACCGGTGCGGGCCAGGGACGCGGCTCCCTCCGCGTCGAGGAGTGAGAGCGCGCCGGGCGACGGTAGGAAGCTCCCGGCGACCGGAGAGGGGGCGCCGGCCTCCAGCGGACCACCCCAGGCCGCCAGGCCGCCGTCAAGAAACCGCACCGAGGGGTGCCCCGTCCAGCGCAGCAGCCACCACGCCCGCGCAGCGGCCCAGCCGAGCCCACCGTCGTACACAACGACCATGCGGTCCTCGCTGACCCCCGCCGCCCGCATGGCCGCCCCGAAGACCTCCATGTCCGGCAGCGGATGCCGGCCTCCCGCCCCGGCCGGAGCGGCGAGCTCCGAGTCCAGGTCCACATGGACGGCCCCCGGGATATGCCCCTGCTCGTAGGCGGAGCGCAGGTTCGGACCACCCAGTTGCCAGCGGATGTCGAGCACGACAGGCGGGTTCGACACCGCCATTTCGCTCGCGAGTTCGCATGCGGAGATGATGGCGTTCATAGTCGCCATCCTTGCGCACGGGCTGGCCGCATCGTCCAGGTCCGGCTATTCTGCTCCGCCGGACCGCCCGAGCACACTACGTATGGACCTGGACACACGCTGTACGGCTGATCGACACCACCAGGCAATCGCAGAGAAACGGATGCGGCACGGCATACCGGGCATCCTCCCGCCGTACGCCGCTCGGCCGGGCGTGCCCCCTCCCTGGTGGTGCGACCATCGGCCCGGGCGCGGAAGCGCGCGGCGGCGGTTCGCGCGTTCACAGGCGGAAGCGAGGCGGCACCGCGAGGCGCCGAGGAGAGGGTGACGATGACCGAGGCACGGGGGTCGGCCGGCCTGAGCGGTACTGGGTACACGCCCGGGACACCCTGCTGGATGAGTCTGATGGTGCACGGGATGACCGCGACCCAGGAGTTCTACGGAGCGCTGTTCGGCTGGAAGTTCCAACCGCGCCCCCAGCAATGGGGCCCGTATGTACGGGCTGTGTTCGACGGCCATGAGGTGGCCGGTATCGGACAGCTTCCGCCCGACCTCCGGCTGCCGCTCGCCTGGACGCCCTATCTCGCCTCGGACGACGTGGACCTGACGGCGGAGAAGGTCCGGCACTGCGGCGGCACGGTCGGTGTGGGCCCCCTGGACACGGACGAGGCCGGCCGGCTGGCCATCGCCTGCGATCCCTCGGGCGCCGTTTTCGGTATCTGGCAGGCCGCGGCCCACCTCGACGCGGGTATCAACGAGGCCCCTGGTACGCCCACCTGGAGCGAGCTCGTCACCCGCGACTCCGCGAGTGTGGCCAAGTTCTACGAAACAGTCTTCGGTTACGAGAAGGAATCGGTCCTCTCCGCCGACTTCGACTACGCCACCCTCCTCGTCAAGGGCCGCCCGGTCGCCGGCGTCAGGGGCCTGGGCAGTGCCCTCGGCCGTGACCGCGGTCCCCACTGGATGACCTACTTCGAAGTCGCCGACGTGGACGCGTCCCTCACGCGCGTCATCGACCTGGGCGGCCACGTCCTGAAAACACCCCACGACACGCCTCACGGCCGCATCGCCAAGGTGGCGGACCCGGAGGGGGCTACATTCTCGCTGGTGCGCACGAGGCACTCGTCTGGATGAGCTGGAGCGTCAGCGAGCACAGGGCCTCCACCTGGAGGCCTCGATCCGGTCGGCCAGCTCGATCAGTCGCTGCGAGCCAGGGTCGCCGGTGACCGGTGCCGGAACCCACGCGAGCACACCAACGCGCTCACTGACGGCCAGCAGCAGAGGACGGAGCCTCCGACGGCAGCAACACCGCCCCGTTATGTTTTTCGCGGTCCTGCAAGAGGGCCGCTGGCCTCCGGGCCCGG
>CAMLJW010000516.1 GCA_946480485.1 uncultured Streptomyces sp.
CCGCTATCCGGTGCCGCACGCGCTGCTCGTCGACGTCGCGGAGACGATGGACCGGTACGGGCGGCTGACCCTGTCCAAGGACCCGGCCCACGGTCTGGTCCTCACGACCACCGACCGGCCCGTACTCGAGGAGATCCTTCGCTCGAAGCGGATCATCCCGCTCGTGGGCGTCCGGATCGACCCGGACACCGTCGCCGTGCACCCTTCGGAGCGCGGGCAGATCAAGCAGACGCTGCTGAGGCTGGGCTGGCCGGCCGAGGACCTCGCCGGGTATGTCGACGGGGAGGCGCATCCGATCGAGCTGGCCGAGGACGGCTGGGCGCTGCGGCCGTACCAGAAGCAGGCGGTGGAGAACTTCTGGCACGGCGGGTCTGGGGTCGTCGTACTCCCGTGTGGTGCCGGAAAGACGCTGGTCGGCGCCGGTTCGATGGCGCAGGCGAAGGCGACGACTCTCATCCTCGTCACCAACACCGTCTCCGCCCGCCAGTGGAAGCACGAGCTGGTGCGGCGGACGTCGCTGACCGCGGACGAGATCGGCGAGTACAGCGGTACGAGGAAGGAGATCCGGCCGGTCACCATCGCGACGTACCAGGTGCTGACGACGAAGCGGAAGGGCGTCTACCCGCATCTGGAACTGTTCGACTCCCGCGACTGGGGGCTGATCGTCTACGACGAGGTGCACCTGCTGCCGGCTCCCGTCTTCAAGTTCACGGCGGACCTGCAGGCGCGCCGCCGCCTCGGCCTGACCGCGACGCTCGTGCGCGAGGACGGCCGCGAGTCTGACGTGTTCTCGCTCATCGGGCCGAAGCGGTTCGACGCGCCCTGGAAGGAGATCGAGGCGCAGGGCCACATCGCGCCCGCCGACTGCGTCGAGGTCCGTGTGAACCTCACCGACGCCGAGCGGCTTGCGTACGCGACGGCCGAGACCGAGGAGAAGTACCGCTTCTGCGCGACGACCGAGACCAAGCGGAAGGTCACGGAGGCGCTGGTGCGCCGTTTCGCGGGGCAGCAGACCCTCGTCATCGGCCAGTACATCGACCAGCTCGACGAGTTGGGCGAGCACCTGGACGCGCCCGTCATCAAGGGGGAGACGTCCAACCTGCAGCGCGAGAAGCTCTTCGACGCGTTCCGGGAGGGCGAGATCAGCGTGCTCGTCGTCTCGAAGGTCGCGAACTTCTCGATCGACCTGCCGGAGGCGACGGTCGCGATCCAGGTCTCGGGGACGTTCGGCTCCCGCCAGGAGGAGGCCCAGCGCCTCGGCCGCGTGCTGCGCCCCAAGGCCGACGGCCACCAGGCCCACTTCTACTCGGTCGTCGCCCGCGACACCATCGACCAGGACTTCGCCGCCCACCGCCAGCGCTTTCTCGCGGAACAGGGGTACGCGTACCGGATCGTGGACGCGGACGAGTTGCTGGCCGGAGACTGAGGCAACGGCGCCGGGGCTCTCCCCGCTCGGTGCCCCGAGGGCACTGCACGAGCCACAGCAAGGTCGCGGCGTACGTGGTGTTCCGAGGGCGCCTGCTGCTCATGCTGCGGATCTTCGACGACGCGGACATCCTGCGGCCCGAGGAATCAGTGGGCCCGAGGGCTCACTGACGGCGGTGTACGCCCACTTCCTCGGCGTACTCACCCAGCACGACCACACCGAAGGCGGCGCTTGCGAAGACCTTGACGGCGCGCAGGGCGCTGCCCGGGAGATGGCGGTGGTGGCGGTCGTCGAAATCGGTCGCGCCGGATGGCGTGCGGTGCCCTGCGAGGCCTGAAGCCGGGGTGAAGGTTGCTGCGCTCATTTCTCCATGGTGCTTTCCAGCCGCCGGCTGGACATCAGCCTACGGGCCGAACTGCGCCACCCCGGCATACGCCTCTGGGCTTACTTCTCCCCCACGCCAGGCGTGGTGGAGAACCGCGACAATGGCCCCATGGCCGACCCAGAAGCCCTGCGCATCCGCTGGCTCCACGCCCTGCGAAGAGCCCGCGGCGCCAGCTCCCCGGGCACAGACACACCCGCCCCGTTCATCCCCGACGACATACCCGGCACAGACACACCGGGCACAGACACACCCGGCACAGACACACCCGACCCCACCCGGTACGCCGACCACCTCCTCGCCCGGTGGTCGGAGCCGCAGCGCCGCTACCACACCCTCGAGCACCTCACGGCGGTCCTGGACCACGTCGACGTGCTCGAGAGGTACGCGGACGACCCGGACCTGGTGCGCCTGGCCGCGTGGTTCCACGACGCGGTCTACCTGCCCGACCGCTCCGAGAACGAGGAGCGCTCGGCCCGCCTCGCCGAACGCGCCCTTCCCGAGGCAGGCCTCTCCCCGGCCGCCACGGCCGAGGTAGCCCGTCTGGTCCGCCTCACGGTCACCCATGACCCGTCGGCCGACGACCGCAACGGCGAGGTCCTCTGCGACGCCGACCTGGCGATACTGGCGGCGCCCCCGAGGACGTACGCCACCTACACGGCCGCCGTCCGCGAGGAGTACGGCTTCGTCCCGTGCGAGGCCTTCCGGGAGGGCCGCGCCGCGGTTCTGCGCCAACTCCTCGAGCTGCCACGGCTGTTCCGAACGCCGTACGGGACGGCGGAGTGGGAGGCACCGGCGCGCCACAACATCGAGGCGGAGCTGGCCGTACTGACGGCTGGGGACAACACGCGCCGGAGCCGCGGAGCGGAGTCCTAGGCACGCGGCTGCGTACGCCGCTTGGGTCTGCGCAGGCCGGCCCCATGGAGCAGCCGCACCACCTCACGGCTGCCGACCTCGACCGCTCCGGCCCACACGACGTCCGCGTACCGGTGCGACGGGATGTCGTAGTGGTCCCGCTCGAAGGCCCGGGGCGGGACGCCCAGCTCCGCGGCGAACAGATGCAGTTCGTCGTACGAGACGTCGCTGATCAGGTGGGACCACATGCGGCCGTGTCCCGGCCAGGTGGGCGGGTCGATGTAGACCGTCACGAGGAGGGCGCCCCGCCGGTCGCGGAGCCGAGCGCGCCCACCGCCGAGACCTTTACACCGGCCTGGTGACACACCCAGTGCGGATTGGGCCCCAGTTCCGGTTCGACGTCGAGGGCGTGCGGGTCGCCGGTACCGCAGACGGGGCACAGCGGCCAGCGCCCGTACCGTTCGAGCAGCGCGTCCTGTACGTCCTGGGCGACGAGTCCCGCCACGTACGCGACGCCGTCCGGCCACTGCTCCACCCACCAGCGTCGCTGGACGACCGACTCCTCGACGAGCGAGACGACGTCGGCCTCGGCTACCTGGCCCGCCACGAGATCGGCGAGCACAAGCGCGCGGGCCGCGTGCAGCGCCTGCTCCAAGAGGCTGACGGGTGGCGGGGAAACCGGGGAGTCGTCCATGCGACCCATTGTGCGCCAGGCGCACCCGCCGGGCACGGGCACTGGTACGGCCACGCCGCCCCGGCACGGCACGGCACGGCACGGCACGGCTCGGCTCGGCTCGGCTCGGCTCGGCTCGGCTCGGCTCGGCCGCACACTCCCGCGGAACGGAACGCACCCTTGACCCACTCGGCTGCCGAAAATATCTTTCACCGCGACCGACTGCGAGGTGAAGAACGCGATCCTCACAATCCTGGGCCGCGTGGACGGTTCCACCACCGCCCGTCTGCTGGAGGAGAGCGAGGGCCAGCTGCGCGCCGCGCTGGCGGCGACGCCCCGCTGACCTCCGAGGAGCGACGCCAGTG
>CAMLJW010000517.1 GCA_946480485.1 uncultured Streptomyces sp.
TGCGCAGGGCGATGCGGTCCTTCACGGAGCCGCCCGGGTTGAAGTACTCGACCTTCGCGAGGACGGTCGCCTGGATGCCGGCGGTCACGCTGTTGAGCCTCACCAGCGGGGTGTTGCCGACAAGACTGATCATCGAGTCGTGATAGTGCACCGTTGTCTCCGGAGCTGCAAAAGAAGTGGTCGGGGTGGTTCCGTCAGCCTATGGCCTGTCCGGCGTAATCCGTCGTACAGGACGTGAGCTCCGTGCCGTGCGTTGACTGACTGTCGAGATTGGGCGACGGCCTGTACGGGGCAAGCAGTGGGTGTACGGCCAAGAGGAGGTGGCGGCTTCGCATGTCGAGCTTGTCGAGGGCGAGGGTGGCACGGCGGATTGTTGCGGGCGCGGCATACGGCGGCGGCGGGATCGGGCTGCTGGGTGCGGCGACGGCCGGCCTGGTGCTGGCCGAGGTACAGCTGGCCAAGCGGCAGGTGGGCAACGGTCACAGTCTTCATCCGCCCAGCGCCGACGGCCTCTACGGGAACGCGTACTCCGGGGCCGAGGAGCCGCTGAAGCTGATCCTGCTCGGGGACTCCACGGCCTCGGGGCAGGGGGTGCGCCGGGCTCGCCAGACGCCGGGCGCGCTACTGGCTTCCGGGCTCGCGGCGGTGGCCGAGCGGCCGGTGGAGCTGCGGAACGTAGCACTGCCGGGCGCTCAGTCGGACGACCTGGACCGCCAGGTCGCGCTGGTTCTGGGGGAGCCGGCTCGGGTCCCCGACCTGTGCGTGATCATGGTCGGCGCGAACGACGTGACGCATCGTATGCCTCCGACCCGCTCGGTCCGCCATCTGTCCGCGGCGGTACGGCGGCTGCGTACGGCCGGTGCGGAGGTGGTCGTCGGCACATGTCCCGACCTGGGCACCATCGAGCCTGTCCAGCAGCCCCTGCGCTGGCTGGCCCGCCGGGCCTCGCGACAGCTTGCGGCGGCGCAGACGATCGGCACAGTGGAGCAGGGGGGCCGCACGGTGTCGCTGGGCGACCTGCTGGGCCCGGAGTTCGCGGCCCATCCCCGTGAGCTGTTCGGCCCCGACAACTACCACCCCTCGGCCGAGGGGTATGCGACGGCCGCGATGGCGGTACTCCCCACGGTCTGCGCCGCGCTGGGCCTGTGGCCGGCGGAGGAGGAGCGCCCGGACGCCTCCCGCCACGAGGGCTTCCTCCCGGTGGCCCGTGCGGCGGCGGAAGCGGCTTCCGAGCCGGGTACGGAGGTCACCGCCGCCATGCCCACGGGTCCCCGCGGACCATGGGCCCTCCTCAAACGCCGACGCCGGCGCCGCGTCCGCGCGACGGATCCGGCACCTACGCCGTCGGCTTGAAACGGGTTGCCCCCGGCGGTTCGGGCGTCGTCTCGGCCGGGGGATGATGGGCGGGGTGGGGCCTGGGGGCAGGGCGGGGCCTGGGGGTGGGGCGGGCCTGGGGGCGTAGCCTTTCGGGAAGGGGTGGGGGGATGAAGAACCCACCCCACTCGCCCGCAGCAGCTACCTGAACGAAACAACAAAGCAAGCGCTTAGGAGAATGCGGTCGGGGTCACACGGGCACACGGGTGACCTCTACGGTACGTGCGGGTAACTTTCCAGACAGCCGTGCCCGAGATCCCGCAACAGCTAATGGAGCCGTGATGCCCGAAGCCGTGATCGTCTCAGCTGCCCGCTCCCCGATCGGCCGCGCCTTCAAGGGCTCGCTGAAGGACCTGCGCCCGGACGACCTGACCGCCACCATCATCCAGGCCGCCCTGGCCGAGGTGCCGGAGCTGGACCCGAAGGACATCGACGACCTGATGCTGGGCTGCGGTCTGCCCGGCGGCGAGCAGGGCCACAACCTCGGCCGCGTCGTCGCCGTACAGATGGGCATGGACCATCTCCCGGGCTGCACCATCACCCGCTACTGCTCCTCCTCCCTGCAGACCTCCCGTATGGCCCTGCACGCCATCAAGGCGGGAGAGGGCGACGTCTTCGTCTCCGCGGGTGTGGAGATGGTGTCCCGCTCCGTGAAGGGCACCTCCGACGGGCTTCCCGACACCCACAACCCCCTTTTCGCCGACGCTGAGGGCCGGACCGCCGCCGTCGCACAGAGCGAGGGCGCGAGCTGGCACGACCCGCGCGAGGACGGCCTCGTCCCCGACCCGTACATCGCGATGGGCCAGACCGCCGAGAACCTGGCCCGCCTGAAGGGCATCACCCGCCAGGACATGGACGAGTTCGGTGTCCGCTCGCAGAACCTCGCCGAGGAAGCCATCAAAAACGGCTTCTGGGAGCGCGAGATCACCCCGGTCACCACCCCGGACGGCACGGTCGTCAGCAAGGACGACGGCCCCCGTCCAGGCGTGACGATCGAGGGCGTCCAGGGCCTGAAGCCGGTCTTCCGCCCGGACGGGCTCGTCACCGCCGGCAATTGCTGCCCGCTCAACGACGGCGCCGCCGCCCTCGTGATCATGAGCGACACCAAGGCCCGCGAGCTGGGGCTGACCCCGCTCGCCCGGATCGTCTCCACCGGCGTCTCGGGGCTGTCCCCGGAGATCATGGGGTACGGCCCGGTGGAGGCCAGCAAGCAGGCCCTCGGCCGAGCCGGCCTGACCATCGAGGACATCGACCTGGTCGAGATCAACGAGGCGTTCGCCGCCCAGGTGATCCCGAGCTACCGCGACCTCAACATCCCGCTCGACAAGCTGAACGTCAACGGCGGCGCGATCGCGGTCGGCCACCCCTTCGGCATGACCGGCGCCCGCATCACCGCCACGCTCATCAACTCGCTCCAGTTCCACGACAAGCAGTTCGGCCTGGAGACGATGTGCGTCGGCGGCGGCCAGGGCATGGCCATGGTCATCGAGCGCCTCAGCTGAGAGCGCGGAATGGACCGGGCGAGGCCGAACGCCTGGGCCAGGACCTCGCGGGCCGGGAGTGCCCACGGGGGTACGCACCCGTCCAGGGCCCGGGACCCCGGGCCCTGGACGTTTTGTGATCCAATCTCCGCCATGATGTGACCTACTTCCCTTCGGTTAAGGATATGCGCAGCTCAGAGCGGTTTCACGGCCGAACAGCGGACCAATTGACTGTCCAATTCGTGACGCAATGCACTGACAGCTGGATGGTCCGCCCTTCAAGCTGATGTAGGAAGTCGGGGGTCGACTGTGAACCGGGAGTACGTCAGTGAGCGCCATGCCTCTTGCCCTGCTGCTCACCGCGGCCGCCGCCACGGCCGTGGGCGCGGCCACCCTGCACGCCGTTCACGGCCTGCGTCGGCAGACCGTGGCTTTGCACACCGAGCTCACCCTGAGCCGTACACGGGGCGCGCGCGCCGCCGTGCCCGGGGCCCGCACCTCCGCGGACGCGGCCGAGATACGCTCTGCCGTCGCCGAGGCTCTCGCCGAGGAGCGGGAGCGGGAGCTGGCCGAGTCGCTTGCTTTCTGGGCCGCCCAGGAGGCACGTGACGCGGCGGACGCCCCCACGCAGCTCGGCCTGCCGGACAGCGAACTGTTCCTGCCCCGGCATTCCGACTTCGCGGGCCTGGAGCACCTGGAGCCGGTGACGGAGCCCGGCGCCGACGCCGACGAGTTCGCCCCGGACTCCCCCGAACTGGCCGCGGCCCGCCGCCGCCACCCCTCCCACCCCGACTTCGTACCGGTGCAGTCACCGGTCCTGAACGACCACGAGCGT
>CAMLJW010000518.1 GCA_946480485.1 uncultured Streptomyces sp.
GTCCGACGACGCAGAAGGACGGAACCACCAAGGTCATCCAGGGCACGCCGCACACCCGCTTCAACACCAGCCTCGGTCAGGACGGCCGCACCCCGAGCTGCACGATGCGGACCGTCACCGAGCTCACCGGGATCGTTCCCGACCACTTCATGGTGGCCGACTTCAACGCGGTCAAGACGCTGACCACGGCCGTCGACGGGGTGAAAGTCTGTCTGGCCAAGGACATCAACGACCCTGACTCGAAGCTCAACCTGAAGGCGGGCTGGCACAAGATCGAGGGCGAGACGGCCCTCTCCTTCGTCCGTACCCGTCACGCCGTGGGCTTCGGTGGCGACCTGAGCCGGATCGAGCTGCAGCAGCAGTTCCTCAGCGCGCTGATGCGCAAACTGAAGTCGAACGACACCCTCACCAGCCCCACGAAGCTGGTGAAACTGGCGGAGGCGGGCACCGAGGCGCTGACCGTCGACTCGAAGATCAGCAGCATCACCAAGCTCCGCGATCTGGGCCTGGAGCTGGGCAAGTTCGACACCAAGAACCTGTCCTTCACCACGGTGCCGGTGATCGACAACCCGGCTGAGGAGGTCAAGACGACGGTCGTCCTCAAAGAGCCCAATGCCAGGGAGCTGTTCGACCTGGTCAAGGACGACGTGTCGCTCACCGCGGTCAAGCAGAAGCAGAAGAAGGAGAAGGCCGCCCGGCTCAAGGGCACCAGGGCCGCCCCCGCGGACGTACGCGTCAGGGTCCTCAATGGCGGCGCCCCCGCGGGTTCCGCGCAGGAAACCCTCAACTGGCTGCAGATCGAAAAGGGCGTGACCAAGTCCGAGAACGCGGGCAACGCCGGGACGACGCTGAGGAAGACGACGGTCGAGTACGCTCCCGAGCAGGCCGACCAAGCACGCAGGCTCGCCGACCTCATGGGTCTGTCCGGGTCGGCCATGAAACCGGGCAAGAGCGTGACCAACTCCCAGGGCCTGCCTGCGATCACGCTGACGCTGGGAGAAGACTTCAAGGGGGCCGGGGTTTCCCTGACCACTCCGTCGACGGCGCCGGGGGAGGTCGAGAAATCAACGGCGGACAAAGTCAAGTGCGCCAAGTAACCCACCGGTTCCGCCGTGTGTCGGGCGCAGGGTGGGAGGCTGGACATGGTGCGAGGCAGTGTGCGTGTGGAGGAGACCCGACCACGTGGCCAACAGGCCGCAGGGAAGGGCAGCTCGCACAGTAGTGCGACCACGCTGGAGGAGGCTGATGTCGGCGGCAGCCGGCCCCGCCGACGACAGCGGCGACGCACACACCGAATACTCCGGTGGTCCGCCACGACTCTCGCGGTCCTCATACTCGGGACGGCCGGCGCCGGTTACCTCTACTACCAGCATCTGAACAGCAATATTCGCCAGGGCAAGCGCAGCAGCGGAGATTCCAAGGCCGAGAAGGCGGAGCCGAACGCGGCCGGCCAGACACCGATGAACATCCTGTTGATCGGCTCCGACAGCCGTAACTCCGCGGAGAACCTCAAGCTCGGCGGCAGCAGGGACAGCGTCGGCAGCAAGCCGCTGGGTGACGTCCAGATGCTCATCCATCTGTCCGCGGACCGCAAGAGCGCCGCCGTCGTGAGCATTCCCCGCGACACCCGGGTCGACATCCCGACGTGCACGGACGCCGAGACCGACGAGCCGTACCCGGCGACCAACACCATCATCAACACGTCGCTGGCTCGCGGCGGAGCCGGCTGCACCCTGGCCACCTGGGAGAACCTCACCGGTGTCTACATCGACCACTGGATGACGATCGACTTCGCCGGTGTGGTGAAGATGGCGGACGCCATCGGCGGTGTCGAGGTCTGTGTGAAGCAGAACGTGTGGGACCGCCCGCTGCCCGGCGTGCCCGGCGGCTCCGGCCTGAAGCTGGAGGCCGGAAAGCAGAAGGTCCGGGGGAAGAAGGCGCTGCAGTGGCTGCGCACCAGGCACGCCTTCCTCAGCGACGTGGGCCGGGCCAAGGCCCAGCACATGTATATGAACTCGATGATCCGCACGTTGAAGGACCAGAACGTCTTCGCCGACGGCGGGCGGCTGATGAGCCTGGCCGAGGCGGCCACGAAGTCCCTGAAGGTCTCCGAGGAGATCGGCTCGGTCGATAAGCTGTACGACCTGGGCACGCAGCTCAAGACGGTGCCGACCGACCGCATCACCATGACGACCATGCCGACCGTCCAGGACCCGCAGAACGCCAACCACCTGATCCCGGCGGGCGCCGAAGCCGAGAAGCTGTGGACGATGCTCCGCGACGACATCTCGTTCGACAGGGGCGGGGACTCCCGGCAGAAGAGGACCAAGGAACAGGTCTCCGACGAACAGGTCTCCAGGGACCCCGCGGCCTCGGCCGCCGAGATCGGGGTGGTGGTGCGCAACGGCACACAGTCGGCCACACTCGGCGCGGTCGGCGGCAGGGCGGGCACGGTCACCCGGTTGCTGGCCCAGAGGGGCTTCACCAGGGCGACGGCCGACACATCCGCGGCCGTGGCCGAGGACACGACGGTCGTCCGCTTCCCGAGCGCCGAGTTGGAGGGCGACGCCCAGCGCATCGCCAAGTCGCTGGGAATTCCATTGAGTTCGGTGAGAAAGTCGACCGACGTCTCCGGTGTCACCCTTGTCGTGGGCGCGGACTGGCGTAGCGGCACCACCTACCCGAAGCAGTCCGCGCCGAAGGCCGGAGATCTCCCCGAGGGTGCCGACGCTGTGAACGGTTCCGACAGTGACGCGTGCATGGACGTGTACAAGCCCTACCGCTGGTGACGGTTCGGCAGGATGCGTCAGAGGCCTCGTCCTCGCCGGAGGAGACCCCTGACGCATCCTTCGGGACAGCGCGCGCTCGGCATCGCCGCAGCCACCCCGGTCATCAGTGCTCCCACGGCTTCGGCCGGTGGCTACGGCTCTCGGGACAACGAGGCGACGACCCACCGCGGCCACGGCACACCCTGACAGGAGTGTGCTGCGGGCACGGTCAGGCCTCGCTCGGCACCGCCGGTCTCCGCGACGCGATGACCTTCTTCGCCAGCGCCTTGGGGCTGGTCAGGAAGCCCCAGCCCCAGGACATGTGCATGGTCGCGAGGGCGACCGGGATCTGCAGGCGAGCCTTCAACGGAAGTCCTCGGCCGGCCGGTACGGAACCGGCGGCGATGGCCGCGAGATAGCCGGCCGGGACAGCGAAGGCCCACGGCGTCAGTATCGCGCCCACCACGATGCCCGCCGCGATCGCGCAGACCGCGATCGGCGGGGCGAGGTAGCGCAGGTTGATGGAGCCCTGGTGGTAGCGGGCGACGACGTGGCGCCAACGGCCGTAGTCCTTGTACTGCTTGGCGAGGGCCCTGACCGAAGGACGAGGCCGGTACGAGACCTTCAGCTCCGGCGAGAACCAGATCAGGCCGCCCGCCTCGCGGATGCGGAAGTTCAGCTCCCAGTCCTGGGCGCGGATGAACTCCTCGTTGTAGCCGCCCTGTTGTTCCAGGACCGCCCGCCGGAAGACGCCGAGGAAGACCGTCTCGGCGGGACCCGCTTCACCGCCCGTGTGGAACGCCGCGTTCCCCACACCTGTCTTCGAGGTCATGGCGGCCGCGACCGCGCGCTCCCAGTCGTTCTCGCCCTCGGCGTGCATGACACCGCCGACGTTCTGCGCGCCGGTCTCCTCCAGGAG
>CAMLJW010000519.1 GCA_946480485.1 uncultured Streptomyces sp.
GAAAGGTGTCCTCCAGGTCCGGGGCCTCGGCCGCCGAGGACGAGGGTGACGCCGTGCCCGGGGACGTGGCGGCGACGGATGGCGCCGTAACGTGTGAGGCATGTGATGCGACGGGGTTCTCGCGCCCCTGCCCGGCGATCTGCTGATGGCCGCTGTCGGCGAAAACAGTGAACTTCAGCCCTACGACGATCCCGACGCAGACCGTGAACACGGAGACGGCGGCAACTGCTCTGGCCCTGCCACCGCGCCTGGTTTCCTGGGGCGGAGGATTGATGACGAGCGAGTGAATGGTGTCGGCCTGGGTCAGCGGACCGTGCTGAACGCCACCGCCCACGCTGTTGCCGACGCTACCCGTCTTCCCCACGCCCTCCGGCTCCCCGGAACCGGATGCCGACGGAGTTCCGTCGTCCCCGTCGCCCTTCCGCAAGAATCCGCCCACGGCTCCCCCGAGTACGTGACACATGACCAACCCGACCGATGGATCACCGTACGGTAAACGCCGTCAGAGGCAGGGCTGTTCCATTTTCAGTCGTTCAAGTTGGCTGATTCCAGAGCCGGTTGTGTGTCAGGGGGCAGACTCAAACCCGATCGGGAGGTGTTCCGTAGTTGAGCGAGCCCAGGATGCCGGTCTGAATCACCGGGGCGTGATGAACGCCTCCACTGATCGTGTTGTGGACATTCACGACCCGTTGGCCGTTCCCATTGGGCGCCAAGTCGTCGAGTACTGCCCGTAGTTCAGCAGCAGCGGCCGGGGTGGCCTGCAAGGTGCGACGCAATCGCGTACGCCACTCCGCCTCGACGTCCAGGGCGGTCTGCTCGTCGCCGGTCTGCAACGCCGCCGTCAGCTCGCTGCGCGACGTCTCCAGCTCCCCCTCGATCAGATCTTCCTCACCAACGCGATGCCGAGAGAAGAACGAGACCAGGCGGTCACGGGCCTGTGCCCAGGAGTCCGCCGCCATGTGCTGAACGAATGCCGTAGCGCCCGCGGCAGCGAGTGCCGTCAACTCCGCTTCCATCGAACCCCCATCGCAGCAGCTGAGGCAGCCACCGTATCCCTGCCCCGGAACCGAAGCGGCGCCCGAGCCGGCCGAAGCCGACCCGAGCGCTGAAGCTACCGCATGCCACACCGGCCACCCGCCGAACGCCTGGGCATCACGCAGCCACCGCTCTCCCGCACAATCTCCGCCCTGGAGCGCAAGCTCGACGTACCGCTGCTGGTCCGCAGCACCCGCCAGGTCGAGCCGACCCGTCGGGCCAGGTGCTGCCGGAACGAGCCCGGATCGCCCTGGACGCGGTGTCCGCGGTGTCCGACATCACTGGTGGAACGCGCCAACTGTACGTCTGTCACATCCACTTCGAGGAGAGAGCGACGCAGTGGGCTGCCCAGGCTGAGGAGTTCGTCGTCATCGGTGCCTGAAAGCCCGATCAACTCCAGCCGTACGGTCTTACTCATTCCCCACGCCCCGCGATCTCTGCTTTGTGTCCAGAGCACCTTACTGGCAGTGACCGCGCAGCGGTGGAGTTCCCAGCGAATCACTCCTGTGCACATGGCTTCGCTCTGGCTGCCAAGCCTCTCGGCCGTTGACGAGTTGGGGACGTCGACTCGGCCCGAGCACGGGCATCACCGGCACCAGCATGTGCACCTTGCCATCCGGATGTGCCCGGCCGGAGGTCATCAAGACCGCGTGGGAAGCGAACATGCTAGTCGAGTGCACCATAGGCGCGGCCGGCGCCCTCCGCACCGCACCAACGGGATCACCATCCGCGCCACCGCTGGGTCACGAGAACGGACAGGAGCATCAGCATGCCCTCTCAGCTCTGTTCACGTGCAATCGGTGACCGCGCCATGGCTGACGGAGCGCACCTTCGAGCGCGGACGCGACTCCACCAACCTGTAGTCGCTGCTTCGGGCTCTACTACGAGGGCGACCTCGCCCGTTTCATCGGCACCGAGATCAACACTGACACGAAAGTGCGCGCCGGCGGGACGGGCGCCTGGCCCATCGAGACCGACAAGCAGGTCGCGCCGGCACGTCACTGTCCACTCATCGGTCGCAAGTAGAGAAGAATAAGAGTATCTTTTGGTACCCGAGGGAGGATGTGGCATGGGAATCACAGAGGAAGCCCGGAGTAGGACACCCCGGACAACGGCACCGTTGAAGGTCGATGCAGCCATAGACGAGCTGATCGCGGACGGCGCCCACTTTCTGGGAATAACGAAGAAGGACCTGGTCGCGGAGGCCGTCCGAACCTACTTGGAGATCCGCCGTGAGGAGGTTCGGGCCAGCATGCTGGAGAAGATGCGCAAGCTTGACGGATCCGTCGAGTCGAGCGTCTCGCTGCTCACCGGACTGTCGCCGGAGCGGATCAAGGAACTCGGCGGAGTAGATAAGGACGACTGATCGGTGCAGCCCGCTCGCCCCACCCTCCGCGCGCTCCGCGAGGACCTGAAACTCCCGCTCCCGTCAGCCCGGGAACCGCTCGATGAACTGGATCATCCGACGGGTCGCCAGACGACTTCTACTCAGCCCTGGAGACGTCCGCGATGGCGGCACGAGCCCGCTACAACGCCGACAAACGTCAGCCCCTGAGCAGCAAAACGTACGTAGGGCATCTCCTCCCTGACCAAAACGACCGTGACCGCTACCAACTCGAAGCCGGTACGCGGCTTGTCCGCCATCTCGCTGTGGCTGTCCGGGAGCTGTCTCGTGGATCACTGCACGACGGGCATGAACACGCCGCCGACTTTCCCACCTTCCGCCTCGGCATCCTCGTACGCGCCGACGACGGCCATGAGACCTATGTCGCCGTGCGCATCACGGGCTCCATCCCGGAAGATCTCATCGCGGTCATCCTGCGCCATGTCCCCGGCTCCCACCGTCTGGTACCCCGAGTACGCCCTCCCCAGCCGCCCCCTTCTTCCCGCCGAGCAAGCCTGGTCGACCCTCATGGATCCGAAGGCCGCGGCTGAGCTCCTGAACGAGGAATGAGCTGGGATCCTCACGCCTCTCCGCCTCAGGGCCAACGGCTATCGGACCAAGGAACCCGCTCATGCTGGATCACGACAACTCGTCCCGGACAGTGACTGTCCCTACGTGCGACCACGGGCCTGTCGCCGTCTGGGAACCCGACTGGTGCACGGGAAGCGAGGAAGAGCATCAGCCCGGCGGCTACCGCGTCGACATCACTCACGCGAGCCCTGACTACGAATTCACGACCTCAACGAGCCGTGGCACAGCGGTGATCCTGCGTGCGTGCTTCGAACAACGCCCCTTCACCGAGCTCCCACCCGGTCACGTCCCCTTCGTGAACGTCGAAATGGATGGCGACTGGCATCCACATGGTTCCGACGACTTGCGCCACCTCTCGGACACTCTCGCGGCACATGCGGATCGGCTTCGAGAACTCGCCGACCGCCTCGACGGTCTCACCAATGCCTTCGATGCCACACAGGGGCGCACGCCTACGGCAGCGAACCCTGAAGAGGGAGGCGGTGACTGAACAAGCCACGCTGTCTGTCGGCACACCCGCTCACGCAGACGTCCTCCCCATATGGCACGGCCCCGACCGGAAGAACCGGTCGGGGCCACAAAACCGCTGGTCAGGGCCACGAAGTGGCCTCGCCCCCGGTAGGCCCTGTGGGACTCGAACCCACAACCAATGGATTAAAAGTC
>CAMLJW010000520.1 GCA_946480485.1 uncultured Streptomyces sp.
ACCGATGTCGATCGGTGAGCAGATTCCGCTGCTCCTCTTCCTCCTCGTCGCCTCGAAGGGTGCGGCCGGCGTCAGTGGCGCCGGGCTCGCCACGCTGGCCGGCGGCCTGCAGTCGCACAAGCCCGCGCTGGTCGACGGCGTCGGCCTGATCGTCGGCATCGACCGCTTCATGAGCGAGGCGCGCGCCCTGACGAACTTCGCGGGCAACGCCGTGGCCACGGTCCTGATCGGTACGTGGACCAAGGAGATCGACAAGGAGAGGGTCGACGAGGTCCTCGCGGGCCGGCTGCCCTTCGACGAGACGACGCTCCTGGACGAGCACGAGGGCCACGACGCCCCCGCCGCCGACAACGCGTCGGGATCGCGCGGGGACGACAAGGAGCTGGCGAAGGCCTAGCCAGAGCCTGCGCAAGGAAAGCCTGCGCAAGGAAATCCCCCGAGTAATTGCGCCCGGGGGATTTCCTTACGTTATATTGAATAGTTCGCGACTTCAGGGTGTTGAGTCGCAAAGAAAGTCCAGGGCGAAGTTTATCCGGGCGGGAGTGAAATTGTCAAACACCGGTTTTCCGGACGATGAATTGCACAACGAGCAGGAATTCATCGACGGACTGTACGCACGCGTCGACGCCCTGCGCGGCGGAACCGAGGCCCTGGTGGAGGACGCGCTCGCCCAGGGCCACACGCCGCAGCAGGCCCGTCTGGAGCGGGACATCCTGGTCACCGAACGGTCGGGGCTGCTCGCCGCGCTGAACGCGGTGGACGGTTCCCTCTGCTTCGGCCGTATCGACCTCTCCCCCAAGCGCTCGGCCTCTCCCCCCATCTCGGCCTCTCCCCCCATCTCGCCTTCGCTCGTGCGGGGGGACCCCCATGAGCAGGGGGGACACCCATCCGGAGCCACCCACCACATCGGCCGTGTCGGAATTCGTGCCGACGATCCCGAACACACCCCGATCCTGATCGACTGGCGGGCCCCGGTCGCCCGCCCCTTCTACCTCGCCACCGGCCATAAACCGATGGGACTGCGCCGCCGCCGGCACATCACCACCGAGGGCCGCGCCGTCACCGCCCTGCACGACGAGATCCTCGATTTGGGGGACGAGGAACGGACCGGGCACGAGGACCCCACCGGCGACGCCGTCCTGCTCGCCGCCCTCAACTCCGCGCGTACCGGCCGCATGAGCGACATCGTGCAGACCATCCAGGCCGAGCAGGACCGCATCATCCGCGCCCCGCACCGTGGCGTGCTGGTGGTGGAGGGCGGCCCCGGCACCGGCAAGACGGCCGTGGCCCTGCACCGCGCCGCTTATCTCCTCTACGAACACCGGGAGCTGCTCGCCAAGCGGGCCGTCCTGATCGTCGGCCCGAACCCGGCGTTCCTCGGCTATGTCGGCGAGGTCCTGCCCTCGCTCGGCGAGACGGGCGTCCTGCTCGCGACCGTCGGTGAGCTGTACCCGGGTGTGAAGGCGACCGCGACCGACACCCCCGAGGCCGCCGCCGTGAAGGGCCGCGCCGACATGGCCGACGTCCTCGCCGCCGCCGTCCGCGACCGCCAGGCCCTGCCCGAACCGGTGATCGCCATCGAGCACGACCGGGACATCCTGATGCTCGACGACGATCTCGTACGCGTCGCCCGCGAGCGCACGCGCGAGGCGAGACTGCAGCACAACGCCGCCCGCGAGCACTTCGAGGGCCACATCCTCAACACCCTCACCGACATGGTCGCCGAGCGGATCGGCACGGATCCGTACGACGGTACGAACCTGCTCGACGCCGGCGACATCACACAGATCCGCGACGAGCTGGCCGAGAACCCCGAAGTCTGGTCGGCCATCGACCGGTTGTGGCCGTGCCTCAGCCCGCAGCGCCTGGTGGCCGACTTCCTCACCGATCCGGACGGTTACCTCTCCGAGCCGGACGCCGCCGCGATCCGGCGTACGGTGACGCGAGCCTGGACCACCGCGGACGTCCCCCTCCTCGACGAGGCCGCCGAACTCCTCGGCGAGGACGGCCGGTCGGCCAGGGCGGCGGCAGCGAAGGAACGCAGCGAGCAGGTCGCGTACGCGCAGAGCGTGCTGGACATCTCGTACGCCTCACGGACGTACGAGTTCGAGGACAAGGAGGACGGCGATCCCGACGCCTCCGAGGTCCTGTCCGCGCATGACGTCATCGACGCCGAGCGGATGGCCGAGCGCCATGAGGAGGACGACCACCGCAGCGCCGCCGAGCGGGCCGCGGCCGACCGAACCTGGGCGTTCGGGCACATCATCGTCGACGAGGCGCAGGAGCTGTCGCCGATGGCGTGGCGGCTGCTGATGAGGCGCAGCCCGACGCGGTCGATGACGCTGGTCGGGGATCCGGCGCAGACGGCCGAGGCGGCGGGCGTCGGCTCCTGGTCGGACATCCTCCGCCCCTACGTCGAGGACCGCTGGGAGCACACCCGCCTCGCCGTCAACTACCGCACACCGTCCGAGATCATGGACGTCGCTGCGGCCGTACCGCGCGCCGATCAGCCAGGCTTCGAGCCGCCGAGTTCCGTGCGGTCGACGGGCGTACGGCCCTGGGCGCGGGCCACGGACGACCTGCCGGCGGCTGTGGAGAAGGCGGTCGCGGAACTGACTCCCGCCGAGGGGCGCCTGGCGGTGATCGCACCGCGCGACCTGCACCGGGCGCTGGCCGCGCGGCTGGACGGCGTCACGGCGGGCAAGGAGCCCGACCTGACCCGTACGGTCGTTCTGCTGGACCCCCGTCAGTCCAAGGGGCTGGAGTTCGACTCGGTCCTGGTGGTCGAGCCGTCCCGCTACGGCACGAGCGACCTCTACGTCGCCCTGACCCGCGCCACGCAGACGCTGGGCATCGTGCACACGGGGGAGCTCCCGAAGGCGCTGGCGACGGCGCTCTGACGTACGGGTGCGGGGCTGTACCCGGGCAGTGAGGGTTTGGTTCGCCCCCGGGTACAGAGCGCCTACCTGTCCCATCCCCAACCTGAGGGCCGCGTCCCCCGCGAGACGTCGCGTCCCCTCCCTGGTGGCGGGGTGGTACCGACGTGCCGAGGGCGGGCGGTGAAAACCGCCCCGCCCGGCTCTGCGTCCCCCTCCTGCACCGGTTCTACGCTGCTTCCCGGCGCAGCCGGAACCAGTAGAAGCCGTGGCCTGCGAGGGTGAGGAGGTAGGGGAGTCGGCCGATGGTGGGGAAGCGGACGCCGCCGATCAGTTCCACCGGGTGCCGTCCGTCGAAGTTTTGCAGGTCGAGTTCGGTGGGCTGGGCGAAGCGGGAGAAGTTGTGCACGCACAGCACCAGGTCCTCCTCGTTCTCCTCTGTCGAGGGGGTCTCGCGCAGGAAGGCGATGACGGCCGGGTTGGTGGAGGGCAGTTCGGTGTAGGAGCCCAGGCCGAAGGCGGGGTTCTGTTTGCGGATCTCGATCATCCGGCGGGTCCAGTGCAGCAGTGACGAGGGGGAGGACATGGAGGCCTCGACGTTGGTGACCTGGTAGCCGTAGACCGGGTCCATGATGGTGGGGAGGTAGAGGCGGCCGGGGTCGCAGGAGCTGAAGCCGGCGTTGCGGTCCGAAGTCCACTGCATGGGGGTGCGTACGGCGTCGCGGTCGCCGAGCCAGATGTTGTCGCCCATGCCGATCTCGTCGCCGTAGTA
>CAMLJW010000521.1 GCA_946480485.1 uncultured Streptomyces sp.
GGCGGAGTCAGCGACGACACCCTCGCCGAGGACACCGACCTCACGATGACCCTGTCGCGGGCCGGCTGGCGGGTCGTCTACGAGGAGGCCGCCGTCGCCTGGACCGAGGTGCCCACCTCGTTGCGTCAGTTGTGGCGGCAGCGCTACCGCTGGTGCGTCGGCACGATCCAGGCCGTGTGGAAGCACCGTGGCGCCGTCTTCGGCGTGGGCACGGCCGGGCACTTCGGCCGGCGCGGCCTGAGCTATATCGCGCTCTTCCAGGTCCTCCTCCCGCTGATCGCGCCGGTCATCGACATCTTCGGCCTGTACGGCGTGCTGTTCCTCGACCCGCTGCAGTCCGCCGCGGTGTGGTGCGGCTTCCTGTCCGTCCAGCTGATCACCGCGGGCTACGCGTTGAAACTCGACGGCGAGAGACTGCGGACCCTGTGGTCGATGCCCATCCAGTTCTTCGTCTACCGGCAACTGCAGTATCTGGTCGTCATCCAGTCCATGTTCGCCCTCCTGTTCGGCAGCGACCTGAGATGGCAGCGCGTCACCCGTTACGGCACGGCGGCTGAACAGATCGGGGACCCGGAGCCGTATAAGAGCCTGCCGATGAGGTGATCTCATGAGATGAGCTACTGGGCGGGCTGATGAATGACTGGACAGACCGGTGGGCGGGCTACGACCAACGCGATGGTCGTAGCCCGCGCCATGGCGTTATGGAGCCGGTGCACGCCGTTATGGGGCAAGAGGCGCACGGGACCGCGTTCCCGCCCCCGGCGCGCACGGCACCACTGCCCGGTATGCCCTCGCCCACCGCACCGGGGCGCACGGACGCCGTGCCCCCGTCCCAGGGGAGCAGGGCCAGACCTCACCCGGGGCCCGGCGGTGGTCGCGGCGTCTACGACCGCGGCGGCAGATCCCCCAGGCCGCGTCCCACCCGGCGCCGCCGGATCATGCGGTCGGCAATCCTCCTGCTCGCCGTGCTGCTCGTCTCCTCCATCGGCACCTACGTGTGGGCCGACACCGGACTCAACCAGGAGGTCGACCTCGGCGCGATCCCGAACCGCGCACCGCAGGGCCGGGGGACCAACTACCTGGTGGTGGGCTCGGACAGTCGCGAGGGACTGTCGGAGCAGGCCGAAAGGGATCTGCGCACCGGCTCGGCCGAGGGCGGCCGCACCGACTCGATGATCCTGGTGCACACCGGCGCCAACGGCACCACGATGATGAGCCTGCCGCGCGACTCGTGGGTGACCATCCCGCCGTACGTCCGTCCCGATACGGGCCAGAACATCCGAGCCACGAAGGACAAGCTGAACGCTGCGTTCTCGTACGGCGGTCCCGACCTGCTCATACGGACCGTGGAGCACAACACCGGGCTGCACATCGACCACTACGCGGAGATCGGCTTCGCGGGCTTCGTCGGAGTGGTCAACGCCATCGGCGGGGTGGACTTGTGCCTCGACAAGGCCATCAAGGACGAGAGCTCGGGGGCCGACCTGGAGAAGGGGTGCCAGACCCTTGACGGCGCCGACGCGCTGGCGTTCGTACGGCAGCGTCATCAGGAGGCCGACGGCGACCTGGGCCGCACCCGGAACCAGCAGAAGTTCCTGGTCGCGCTCGCCAAGAAGGCGGTCAAGCCCGGCACGCTCCTCAACCCGTCCAAGGCCTTGGCGGCCCTCGGCGCGGTCCTCGACACGCTCATCGTGGACAAGGACACCGAACTGCAGGACCTCCTGACGCTCCTCCAGTCGATGCGGAAGGTCACGGCCGACAACGGCAGACAGATCAACGTCCCCGTCTCGAACCCCGATTTGGTCACCTCCAAGGGCAGCGCCGTTCAGTGGGACGACCGCCAGGCACAACAACTCTTCACGGAGCTCAGGGACGACCGGCCGGTGACCTTCCAGGAGGCGAACTGACCGCGCCCGGGCGGGCAATCGGTGTCTGGGGCGCGGGCAGCGGTCCGTACGAGGAAATCCATACCGGGGCAACGCGGCGAGCGTACGTGCCACGCCCCGCGAGCCCAGCCGGAAAACTCAGAACAGGCCCTGATCGTCCGCGATGCGAACGACCGCCAGCGTGATGTTGTCGGGGCCGCCCGCTGTGATGGCGGCCTTCCACAGTTCGAAGGCGGCCCGGCCGTCGTCGTACTCGCGCAGCAGGTCGTCAAGGACGTCGCTCGGCAGCGGGTCGGTCAGGCCGTCGGTGCAGATGAGATAGCGGTCGCCGGGCGTCAGGCGTGAGGCTGTCAGATGCGGGGTGACCTCGCGGTACCGCGCAGAGCCGCCGAGCGCCTGCGTCAGCAGGGAGGTGGTGCGCTGCCCCGGTTCGAGCGGTGGGTTGTCGTCCACGCTCACCTGCTCCACTGCGTTTTGGGGGGCGGCGAAGATCCGGCTGTCGCCCACGTTGAACGCCAGCAGCGATCCGGGCATCACGACCACACCGGCGACGGTCGTGCCCATGCTGACGAGTTCGTCGCCGTGGACGCCTGCCGCTTCATACACCTCGCGGTTGCAGGCGCGCAGCACATCGCGGACGGCGTCCTCGCTGCTCAGGACAGGTCCTGTCACCGCGAGTCGGTGGGTGACGAGGGCGCTGGCCACCTCTCCGCCGGGATGCCCGCCGATGCCGTCGGCGACCGCGACGACGAGTGGTGTACCGAGCGGGAACACCAGCGTCTGCGGATTCTCGGTCACCGTGCAGGGCAGGGTCCATGGACCGACGACCAGGCTGTCCTCGTTCCGTTCGCGGATCAGCCCCGGATGACTCAACGCGCTCACCGCGACATACGGCACCGAGTACCACCGCCTTCCCCTGCCTGTCACCGACACCTCATGCCGTGTACCAACGCCTCATGCTGTACGTCCCTTGCGCAGGAACCGGCGCAGCCGCTGCAGCGGCCAGGTGTTGATCACGTCGTCCTGGGTGAGCCATCCGCGTTGCGCCGTACCGACCCCGTAGCGCAGATACGCGAGAGTGACGGGGGAGTGGGCATCGGTGTCGACGGCGAACCTCACGCCGTACCGCTTGGCGCCCAGGATGTCCTCGTCGCACAGGTCGAGGCGGTCGGGCTGGGAGTTCACCTCCAGCGCGGTGCCGGTCCGTGCACACGCGGCGAACACCTCGTCCCAGTCCGCGTCGATGCCCAGCCGTTTGCCGATGAGGCGCGTGGTGGGGTGGCCGATGACGTTGACCTGGGGGTTCTCGCAGGCGCGCACCAGCCGCCTGGTCATCGCCTCCCGGCTGAGGTGGAAGTGGGAGTGGACCGAGGCCACGCAGATGTCGAAGCCCTCGAGGAACTCCTCCGGCCAGTCCACCTCCCCGTCGGGGCCGATGTTGAGCTCGGTGCCGTGCAGCAGTCGCATCCGGCGATGCCTGGCGTCCAGCTCCCGCACCCGCGCGCGCTGAGCCAGGATCTTCTCGTCGGTCATCCGCTGCATGTACAGGTTGGGGGCGTGGTCGGTGACGGCGTAGTACACGTAACCGCGTGCGGCGGCCGCACGCACCATCTCCTCCAGCGGAGCGAGGCCGTCGGTGAGATCGGTGTGGGTGTGCAGGTCGCCACGGATGTCCCGCTCGGTGACCACGGCGGGCAGTTCGCCAGCGATCCCGACCTCGATCTCCCCGCGGTCCTCACGCAGAGTGGG
>CAMLJW010000522.1 GCA_946480485.1 uncultured Streptomyces sp.
ATCGCCGAGGTTCTGCCGTCCGACAAGGCCGACGTCATCCGGAGGCTGCAGGCCGAGGGCCGCGTGGTCGCCATGGTCGGCGACGGCGTCAACGACGCCCCGGCGCTGGCCCAGGCCGACCTCGGCATCGCCATCGGCGCCGGCACCGACGTCGCCATCGAGACCGCCGACCTCGTCCTGATGCGCTCCGACCCGCTCGACGTCCCCACCGCGCTGCGCATCGGCCGCGGCACCCTGCGCAAGATGCGGCAGAACCTGGGCTGGGCCATCGGCTACAACGCCCTCGCCCTGCCCATCGCGGCCGGAGTCTTCGAGCCCGCCACCGGCCTGGTGCTGCGCCCGGAGATCGCGGCCCTGTCCATGTCCGGCTCCAGCATCATCGTCGCCGTCAACGCGCTCGCCCTCAAACGGCTCCGTCTGCCCACGGAAGCTCCACCCATCCCGGAACCGGCACCTCACACTCCCGTACCTCTCCACCGAGAGCACGGCGAGGCGGGCGAAGCAGAGCAGGCCCGAGACCGCGCCGCCTGAGCCAGGGACGCGCGGTAACCGCCCTCGGCGCCGTCGCGTACCGGCCCCGGCAGACCTGGGCGATGCGCCCCGACCGTGCCCCGGAGGCGGTCATGCCCTGCAGCCATCCCGCCGAGTCGCACACCGGCCGCAGCCGTTCACCGCATCCGTCTCGGAGACGGGCGCCCAGGCCCGGCGCCGGGGCGCGACCGGCCACGCGCCCGAGCCGGGCGTGGTGGCTGGTCGCGGCCGTCCTGGTGGCGGCTGTGGTCCTGTACGCCATCGACCACCGGCACGAACTCGCCGCGGCGACCCGGCTCCTCGCCCGGGTGAGCCCGCCCCAGCTCGCGCTCGCGACCGCCTTCGAGGCGGCGTCCCTCGTGTGCTTCGCCGGCGTGCAGCGCTGGCTGCTGCACGCCGGCGGGGCGCGACTGAGCCTCAGGACCATGACAGCGCTGGCCGTGGCCGCCAACGCCGTGGCGGGCGTACTGCCCGGCGGCGTGGCCTTCTCGGCCGCCTGGCTCTTCCGCCAGCTGCGTCGCCGCCGCGTGGACCAGGCCCTGGCGGCCGCGGTGCTCGTGGTCTCCGGGGCGCTGTCGGTGGTCAGCCTGTTCGTCCTGCTCGTGGCAGGGGCGCTCGCCACGGGTCTGAGCGGTCCCGGCGGCGCGGTGCTGCGCCCCGTCCTCGACGTGCTGGTGCTGGCGTTCGCCGTCGGCCTGCTGGTCCTGGCACTCTCCCGTTCCGCGGGGTTCCGTACGGCGGTCCGACGGGCCTGGACACGGGCGGGAGAGCGGTTCCGGCGCGTCCGGCAGGTCGAAGAGGCGCTGGCACGCCTTCTCGCGCAAGCGGGCAGCGTGCAGCCCGGAATCCGGCCCTGGCTGCGGCCGTTCGGTCTCGCCGTGCTCAACTGGGCGTTCGACGCGGCATGTCTGGCGGCCAGTCTGTGGGCGCTGGGCATCGGCATACCCTGGCGAGGGCTGCTGCTCGCCTACGTGCTCACCCAGATCCCGAGCAGCCTGCGCCTGACCCCCGGCAGCATCGGCGTCGTAGAGGCGAGCCTGGCGACCCTGCTCACCGTCTACGGCCTGCGCCCGGAACAGGCCATCGCCGCCACACTGCTGTACCGGATCACCAGCTACTGGGCACTGCAGCCGATCGGCTGGGTCACATGGATCACCCTGACCCTCCGCGGCGGGCGGCGGGCAGCCGACCGTACGGTCCCGCCGGATTCAGAGCCAGGCTCCTCGAACTGACCGGCAGGCCGGCCAGAACGGGTCGCGCTGTGCGTGTACGAGGCGCGGACGGGCGCTCGCCTCGGCTACGACTTACGACTTCGCGTCCATGACGCCCGCCCGCCACAGCCCGACGGCGGCCGCCACGATGCCGCCCGCCAGGTAGAAGACGGAGTGGCCGCCGGGGAGGACCTCCAACTCGCTGAACTCCTCGATCCAGTTCACCGCGATGACCACCAGGCTCAGCCAGAACAAAGACCAGCCGAAGATCCTGTTCGGCAGGGACCGGGTGTGCACCTTCCCGAGCTTCATCTTGTTCTGCTTGATGCTGTTGCTGCCGCTCATATGCTCGCCTTCTCTGTCTCGGCGGCGTCCGCCCGGGCGTCGCTCGGTGCGATGTCCTCCACGCCGGGGCGCCGCCGGGCCGAGATCACCAGGTAGGCGACGGCGCCGGCGAACACCACGAGCGAGGTCCAGTCGTTCAGCCGGAGACCCAGGAACTGGTGGGCCTCGTCGATCCGCAGGTACTCGATCCAGAACCGGCCCACGGTGTACGCGGCCACATAGAGCGCGAAGGTCCGCCCGTGCCCCAGGGCGAAGCGCGCGCCCGCCCAGATGACCAGGACCGCGACACCTACGTCCCATAGCGACTTGTAGAGGAAGGTGGGGTGGAACGTCGCCACGTCCGCGTAGCCCTCGGGCCGCTTGTCCGGCGAGATCTCCAGGCCCCAGGGCAGCGAGGTGGGGCGGCCGAAGAGCTCCTGGTTGAACCAGTTGCCCCACCGCCCGATCGCCTGCGCGATCGCGATACCGGGGGCGACGGCGTCCGCGAACGCCGGGAACGGGACCCCGTACCGGCGGCACCCGATCCAGGCGCCGAGCCCGCCCAGTGCGATGGCGCCCCAGATACCGAGACCGCCCTCCCAGACGTACAGGGCCCTGATGGGCTCGCCGCCCGCCCCGAAGTACGCGTCCGGGCTGGTGATCACGTGATAGAGGCGGCCACCGACGAGCCCGAAGGGCACGGCCCAGATGGCGATGTCGGCGATCGTCTCCTTCTTGCCGCCACGTGCCACCCAGCGCCGTGTACCCAGCCGGCTGGGCCGCTGTCGGCGGCGGCGCCGCCGACCGGACGGCCCGGCGAACGGGGGGCGCCTCGATGCCCTCCGGCCGGCGTTGGCAGCCATGCTAAATCACTAACAAACTTAGTAGCAATGGAGGCTCGGTCAGCTGCGATACCGGGTTTCGGTGACTCGCCGGCCGTGGGCAAGGCCGCTTATACGTTGCTGGTAGGAGTGTGTGTCGATCCATCCGTGTAGCAGCAGGGTGGTGCACCATCGCTCCTCGGCCTCAAGTGCCGCGCGCCTTCCCTTGAGGCGGGCGAAGGGAGGGTGTCGGTCCTGGAGTGCGGCGATCAGGCAGGCCGAGTCGTAGAGGGCGGCGGCGAAGAACAGCACGGCGATCACTAACGCTGCCATGGTCATGGGGCTGTCGGTCCCGCGCTCAGTTCCGCAGGGGCTGAGGGGTGTCCTCCCGGGCAGCGCGCAGCTCGGCGATCTCCTTGCGCAGCGCAGCCAGCTCGGCCGGGCTCGATGCCGAGTCGTTTCGCCGTGGTGCGGGCGAGCCTCCGCGCATCATGAACCACATCATCAGGGCCATGCCGATCGGGCAGGCCAGCAGGAGCAGGGGGTACAGATACTGAGGCATGGGGCCTCCCTGGTGGGCTGCGGGGCGCTCATCGACCTCGCTATTCGATCTACTAAGTAGTTTAGATAATTCAGGGAGGTCGTGCCAGTCTGGCATGTTTCGGTCGCGTTGCGTGACGGACTGTGTACCGGATGTTGCTGGGTTTATGGGTGCGGCTGGCTGCGGCGCGGCCGGTGGCGCTTAGG
>CAMLJW010000523.1 GCA_946480485.1 uncultured Streptomyces sp.
TGGCGGCTTCCTTCGACGTGTAGACGCCGAGGACGGTGCCGCCTTCGTGGTCTTCACCCTGGGCGAGGACCCAGACGGTCGGGCCGGTTGGCGGGTCGCCGGCAGTGGCGAGTGCGGTGGTCTGGAAGTTCGGGCACTGCACGTGGTGACCATCGGTCGAGAAGCAGTAGGCGCACGCGGTCATGTGGTTCTCCTGTCGTGTCGGGCGGTCAGGCGGTGCACAGGTCGGCGATGAGGACGG
Source organism: uncultured Streptomyces sp. (assembly GCA_946480485.1). The sequence continues at coordinate 242 of CAMLJW010000523.1, forward strand.
TGGCGTTGTCGGCGTGCGTGCCGGTGTGGTCGATGGCGGCCTGCACGAAGTCGCGTGCCGTCGGGCCCGGTTCACCGATCAAGTAGTTGGCGAGGTTACGAAGCGAGTCTTCCAGCGGCTCGTAGGCGCCATCACTGGCGAGGAGAAGCCGGGAGTCCTCCAGGTGGCGGGTGATGGTCTCGATTGCGGGGTGCCCGTATTCGTTCTTCACTTCCTGGTCGGTGTCCGGGTTGCCGAGGCAGGAGGTGACGATGTTGCGGTTCCCGCCGGGCCTGCCGTCTCGGGGCGGGAAGATCCGGCGCAGGTTGTGGTCCTGCGTGAGCCGCAAAACCGAACCCCCGACCATCAGGTAGGCGCGTGCGTCGCCGCACCAGGCGACGGTGAGCCAGCGCGGGTTGGCGACGGCGACGACCGCGCAGGCTTTCGGCCCGAACCCCCAAGGGCCCTGCCGGTCAGGGTCGGCGGCATAGCGTTCGTACTGGGCGCGCAGTCCGGTTTCGGCGTCGCCGTGGTAGGCGGCGGAGCGGGCGAGGCGTCGGGCGGCGGTGCGGGTCCAGTCGCGTACGTCGTCGGTGGAGCCGATGCCGTCGAGGAGGGCGTAGGCGCGTGTCCCGTTGGGGCCGGCCGCGGTGGCGGTGGCGTCGCACTGGTGGGAGCGGTCGCCGATGAGCTGGGCGGTGGCGTAGGTGCGCATGAGCGGGCCTTTCAAGCGGCTAGGGCGTCGGCGAGGAGTTGGACGCGGGCGGCGATGGGGCAGTCGACGGGGTACGGGCGGTGAGGGACCCCTGGGCGGGTCAGCGCTCGAAGTAGCTCTCGACCCAGCCGCGCAATTCCTTGACGGCGTCGCGCTTCTGACCGATGGGCTCGGTGCTGTAGTCGTTGCCCCGGCTGATGATCCAGCCGGAGAAGTTGGCGCCCTCGCGCTTGTAGTGCCGTGTGGCCTCGGCAATCTGAACCACCTCGTAGGGCACCTGCTGCGCGAAGGAGCGGAGGAGGTTGTCCAGGGCGGTCTTCGGGTCGATGGCCGGGTCGGAGCACCACACGGCGGTAACGAAGTTGCCCTCGTCGACGTACTGCACGTTCTCGGCGTTGTACGGGCGGCGGGCGGGCTTTTCTGTGACGGCCTTGCTCACGCAGCGGTGGCGCCAGTCGGCCTGGCGCAGGCGGGCGGTGCGGCCCAGCTTGCGGGACTTGCCGTCTACGAAGACGTCTTCGGCGAGCGGGTTGTGGCCCGTGATCTCGACGGTCACGGTCTTGTCGGTGGCCTTGGTTACCGTGCCGGTGCGCCACAGGTCGTCACCGCTGCTGCCGAACCCGTTGTTGGCGGTGACGAACTGGACGCGGTCGCCCTCGTGCACGTTGCTGAACTCGACGGGCTCGAATGCCTCATCTGCGGTGGCGTTCATGCCGTCTCCCTTGTGAGTGGTGCTGATGGTGGTCGTCTGCTGCGCCGTGGAGTTGGTCTCAGGCGGCCTCCGTGAAGTTGGCGGCGAGGAGGTGCCGGGTGGCCTTGTAGGTGTTGAGGCCGGTGTAGAGGGCGTCGTCGATGGGGCCGTACACGAACACGTGTACGTAGCGGCCGGTGGTGCGGTGCTGCGCCCACACGCGGAGGGGCTCGCTGCCGTGCGTCTTGCGGTAGGCCTTCGCTACGTGTCGGCCGAACCAGCTCTGCTGACCGTCGGGGAGGTGGGCGCCGCCGATGCGTGCCAGGAAGTCGCCGGTGCGGATGAGCTTGCCCTGGTCGACGAGGGTGGCGATGTGGCCGGAGAGGGTGCGGTAGCCGAGGGCCTTGTTGGTGCGGGTGGCGGCGTGGAGGGTGTTGCGGCGGGTGCGGGTGGCGGCGTTCATCTGGGCTTCCCCCTTGGTGCGGTGGCGATGACTCCATAATGCCACCCCTGTTGGCATAGGGCAACATGGTTGGCATGCTTGATTGGCGTTGGCCATTGGAAGGCCCATAGGCCACGTGACATCATGGCTCCATGGAAATGACCGACCTCGAAGACGTAGCCCACCGCTACAAGCAGGCCACCGCCGCACTCGACGCCGTACGCACCGAGATGCAGACCACCGCCATCGCCCTGCTGCAGCAATCCGGCGTGAAGCAGGCCGACGTCGCACGCGTCACCGGATGGAGCCGCGAGCACCTGCGGCGACTGAAGGAGAAGGCCGAGATGGAAGCGCTGCGACGGAAGGTGGAAGAGCTGACCGCCCCGGCCGAGCAGGCTGCCCCTCCTCGGGGTCCGAACCGAGCCCCGGCCCCGGAGCGAAGGCCGCGCCCCGTGCAGCCGGATCCGCAGGTGGAAGAGCGCCCGTTGACCGACGAGGAAGCGAAGACGCTCGCTGAACTCGCCCGGTCCCGTGCCACCCCGCTTCAACTCCAGGGCATCGAGCAGGACGTATCGGGGCGCCCCGACGGGCTGAAGGACTTCATCTACGTGTCGTCGGCGATGAGCATGGGGCTGCTGACGCACGACGAGGTGTACGGCACGAACGCGGAGCCGACCGCATGAGCGCCCTACGCCCCGCCACCCTCGACGAGTACCTGACCTGGCTCCGCGCCTGGCTTGACGCCGGGCACCAGCCGACGCACGCCTACGACTACCCGTGGTCCCGGTGGAGGTGGCTCACCGCTACGGGTGACTTCCGGCTCGGCGGCGAGTGCGGAGCGGACGCCGTGCAGATCCTGGTGCAGCCTGGCGTGCAGCATGTGGGCGGCGAGCTGGGCCACAACAGGCTGTACCTGGTGGACGGCCCCGAGCAGCGTGGCGACTTCGTGCCCGTGTTCTCGGACCCGGTGTTCGAGCTGCTGCCAGGGGTGCGGGAGTTCGTTCGATCCGAGGCTCGGAAGTTGGCTGAGTGGATGCGGGAGCGCGCCGAGGCGGAGGAGCAGCGGCGGCTGATGGCCGAGGACAGCGACGTACCCCGGAGCGCCCGGTGAGTAGCGAGGAGGCCACCCGATGAGCGAGCCCGTGATGCGCCGCCGCACCATTCCCGACAGCCTCCGCTACCTCGCCGACAAGCTGGAGTCCGGCACCCTCAGCGACGCGGGGCGTCTCGGTGTCGCGCTGGCGTTGCAGGCCATCGCCGACGAGATCACCAGCACGGGCCCGGTGCGCCCGGATGAGGAGCACACGTGAGCGACGTGTGCCGCGTCTACTGGGGACACAGCAGCTGTGACCTCCCACGCGGCCACGACCCTGAGCAACAGGCCCGGACGCACCGCGCATCCGAGCGAGCCGGATCTGCTGTCACCGTGCGGGATGCATACCTCTTTGGCGAGGACCTCACGGAAGAGGAGCTGCGAATCCGCGCGCAGGAGTGGGGCGAGTAGCCCCCGTTATGTTTTTCGCGGTCCTGCAAGAGGGCCGCTGGCCTCCGGGCCCGGCA
>CAMLJW010000524.1 GCA_946480485.1 uncultured Streptomyces sp.
GGGCGAGCCAGTCGACACGGACCCACAACAAGACATCGGAGCCTCGCTCGACACGCCCCAGCCAGGCGGCCTTGAGGCGCAGGCCGGCCCCCGCCCCGGCGAGCAGCATGCCACCCGCCGCGGGCACCACGAACGCGCTGCCGAGTGCGGCCACGAAGGCGAGGAGCAGCCACCAGCGGTGCCCCAGGCGCCAGTTGCGTACGGACACGGCCCGGTCCTGGAGTACGTCCTGCTTGCTCGCGCGTGCGGCACCGTCGGCGAGAGCGACATACCGCTTCCTGCGCAGCAGCGCCACCACGGCCACCGTCACGATGAACAGCGCGGCCCCGGCCATCACTCCGATCCGGCGCCCGGTCACTCCCGGCACGAGCACGCCGATGCCCGAAGCAAACACCCCCAGCCACCACAACGGAACGGCCCCGGCCCGTACGACGACGGCAACCCGAGCCAGTCCCTGACCTCCGCGTGCCACCTTCCCGCCTCCTCGTTCTCGTCCGAAGGTATGAAGCCCTGTTGGGCGCGCAGGCTAGCGGCCGAAGGTGAGACGAGCCTGAGAAGGGCCCTGAGTCGTCTCTACTACGCCCCCCTACTCCACGAACAAGCCCCGCGCCGCCGCCCGTACATCGAACTCCTCCAACCGGGCCTGCGCGTCCGGGAGGCCATCGCACATCGCCTCCAGCAGCACCCGCCCGAGCAGCATGGGCGCGCAGGCGGTGTCGAAGGCGAGGCCCGTACCGACCGCGGCGGGCAGCAGCAGGTCGGACGCCTTCGCCACCGGCGCGAACGCCGAGTCCGCGACGGTGACCACGGTCAGCCCGGCCTCCTTCGCGTGCGTGAGCGCGTCCACGACCTCGCGCGGATGCCGCGGCAGCGCGAAGCACAGCAGAGCCGTGGCCCCGGCCCGGGCTGCCGCGTCGATGCGGTCGGCGAGCATCGTGCCGCCCTCGTGCAGCAGCCGTACGTCCGGATGGACCTTCGCCGCGAAGTAGGCGAAGCCGTAGGCCTGGGAGGCCGCGGCCCGCAGTCCGAGCACCGGCAGCGGATGTGTCGCGGCGAGCAGTCGCCCGGCCCGCTCCACCGGCCGTGGATCCGACAGCACGGCGGCCAGGTGCCGCAGGTTCTCGATCTCGGCCTCGACGGCCTGCTGGTACTCGTTGTACGAGGCCGTGTCCGCGACCGGGTCCGTGGGCGCGACCTCCCGCAGGTGCTTGCGCATCGCCGGGTAGCCGTCGAAGCCGAGCGCGACCGCGAAGCGGGTGACGGACGGCTGGCTGACGCCGGCGAGCTCCGCGAGTTCGACGCTCGACAGGAACGGCACGTCGGCCGCCCGCCGCACCATGCTGTGCGCGATGCGCCGCTGCGTCGGTGTCAGCCGGTGCCCCTCGAAGAGCGCCTGCAGTCGCGCGGCAGGACTGCCCGTCACGCTCGTGTTCCTGTCCACGCCCGCGTCTGTGTCCGCACCGGTACCCATGCCCGTCTCCCTGTCCACGCTCATGCCGTGCTCCCCCTCCAGATGTCCGTGAAGCGGTCGAGCAGTGCGGCCGCCGCCGTCACATCGTCCGTGAACGGCCGGTCGGCCTGGTCCGGGTCGAGCACCGACTCGGCGCGTTCAGCGCCCGTCCCCCGAGACGACATCACGCGCACTCCAAAGCGGCTCACCCGGAAACGTTGAGTTCCTATTCAGATATCAAGAACTCTGCATGACGGTATGCACACCAGGCAAGGGGAACAGGACGCCGTGAGCTGCGGGGCCGGGGGTGCGGCCCAGCCGGACACGGGGGCTGACCCCAGTGCCGAGCGGGCTGCGGCTCCTTTCCGTCAGCACATGACCGGTATGAGAGCCCGCGACGCCGATCTCGAGAAGGAACTCGACGCCACTGTGACGCACGCGGGGAACTGGGCGACGCGTACGACTCCGCGCCGGTCAAGTCCTTCCTGGACAGAGCGGCGCCGGTTCGCGGCGCAAAAAGGGCGCGGGGACCGCCGCACCCCCTTGACGGGGGGCGGGACGACGGCGGTCCCCGCGAAGGACGCGGGCCGGGTCAGGGCCGGGCTTGCGCGTCCGTGGCGTCCATGGAGGTCCGGGAGCCGCTCCGGAGGTCCTTGGCGCCGTTCGGCGTCGGCTGAGGCTGGAGCCTTGCCCCGGCTCACCGCCTGGGATGCGCCCCCGTCGCCCTTGCCGACATCCACCAATGTGCCGGACGCGTGTTAAGCCTGTGCAGCGCGGACATGACGCGCTCGTACCACTTCCGCGAAAGTCCGGACCGACTCCCGGACCGACCGCGCGCGCCGGAAGTTCCCCGCAGGCGCGCGCAGTTCACCAATGTTTCCTCCTACCGACTGCCTTTGGCCAGGAAGGACAACAGGTCCTGACGGCTGACCACACCGGTCGGCTTGCCCTCGACCAGCACGATCGCGGCGTCGGCGGCGCCGAGTACGGACATCAGGTCGCCCACCGGCTCACCGGAGCCGACCTGCGGCAGCGGCGCCGACATGTGCTTCTCCAGTGGGTCCTCCAGTGAGGCCCTCTTCGCGAACAGGGCGTCGAGAAGCTCTCGTTCGACGACCGAGCCCACGACCTCTGCCGCCATCACGTCCGGATGTCCGGCGCCGGGCTTGACGATCGGCATCTGCGAGACGCCGTACTCGCGCAGCACCTCGATAGCCTCGCCGACCGTCTCGTCCGGGTGCATGTGGACGAGCGAGGGGATGGAACCGCCCGCCTTGTCGTTCAGCACGTCACCGACACGCGCGCTCGGACCGCTGTCCTCCAGGAAACCGTAGTCGGCCATCCACTCATCGTTGAAGATCTTGCTGAGGTACCCGCGTCCGCTGTCCGGCAGCAGCACGACGACGACGTCGTCGGGCCCGAGCCGCTCGGCGACCCGCAGCGCGGCGACGACGGCCATCCCGCAGGAGCCGCCGACCAGCAGCCCCTCCTCCCTCGCGAGCCGCCGCGTCATCTGGAAAGAGTCCTTGTCGGACACGGCGACAATCTCGTCGGCGACGGTCCGGTCGTAGGCGGTGGGCCAGAAGTCCTCCCCCACGCCTTCCACCAGGTACGGCCGCCCGGACCCGCCGGAGTACACGGACCCCTCCGGGTCGGCGCCGATGACCTGGACCTTCCCGTCACTGATGTCCTTCAGATACCGACCGGTGCCGGAGATGGTCCCGCCGGTCCCGACGCCCGCCACGAAGTGGGTGATCCTTCCCTCCGTCTGCTCCCACAGTTCGGGGCCGGTGGAGTGATAGTGCGAGAGGGGGTTGTGGGGGTTGGAGTACTGGTCGGGTTTCCACGCACCGGGGGTCTCGCGCACCAGCCGATCGGAGACGTTGTAGTACGAGTCCGGGTGCTCCGGGTCCACGGCGGTCGGGCAGACGACGACCTCGGCGCCGTACGCCCGCAGCACGTTGATCTTGTCGGTGCTCACCTTGTCGGGGCACACGAAGATGCACTTGTACCCCTTCTGCTGCGCCACTATCGCGAGCCCGACGCCGGTGTTGCCGCTGGTCGGCTCGACGATCGTGCCCCCGGGCCCCAGCTCGCCGCTGTTCTCGGCGGCCTCGATCATGCGCAGGGCGATGCGGTCCTTCACGGAGCCGCCCGGGTTGAAGTACTCGACCTT
>CAMLJW010000525.1 GCA_946480485.1 uncultured Streptomyces sp.
GCACGCTGGACTGACGGAGAACGACAGACCCGCGGACGATGGCGCCACCTGGTTGAGACACGTCGCAACCGCCTCGGCACGGCTCGTTAGGCCGCAACGGGCAGCGTCGGGATGCAGTCAGAAGATCCGTCCGAAGCCGTCGGCAGTTACCGTATGCGCCGCTTGTTGGATCACTACAAGAAGTGTCGCGCCAGGCCAGAGCAGGCACCACGGTGCCACATCGACTGCACGAGAGTGAGCCGGGCATGTCTCAAAGACCTCCCTCGCGAGTGGCCGATATGTCCCCAGGGGTGGCCAAGGGGTGGCCGGACGCCTTTGGATGACGTGGACCGCTCGGGACGCGTCGTCAGGGCGGCGGGGAACTGTGGTCGCTGTCCGCAACTGTGTCGTTGCTGGTCAGAGTGCCGCCGAGCGCCTGCAGAGCAGAAGCTGCTGGCCAGGCTGGCTCGATGAGGCAGCACGCTGAGTCGGCCCAGCTGGGCCCGGCAATGTACTCGTAATGCGTAGGTCTCGGGTTCGAATCCCGAAGGCGGCTCCGGCAAAGGCCAGGTCACATAGCCCGTGACCTGGCCTTTTGTGTTGCTCGGGGCATGGCGCGTCACGCGGTCGGGGTGCCGCGAGATGGCTTGCGTGAGCGATGCGTGAGCGGAGCGGTCCGGTGCCCTACTTCTTGGGCTTCTTCCGCTTGGCCTTCTTCTTGACCCTGGCCTTGGCTTTCGCCTTGTCCGTCGCCTTCTTGGCGGCCTTGCGGGCGGCCTCCTCCGCCTCGGTCTTCCGCTGAAGCGGGACCAGCTTGGCGGTGGCCTCGGCCGCGTTCTTGCCGACCTGCGGCAGGACGCTCTGGTAAATGTCCCGCGTAATGCGGGTGTCGCTGTGCCCGAGCGTGTCCGACACGATCTTCACGTCGATGCCGGCGGCGAGCATGAGCGTGGCCGCCCCGTGCCGGAGGTCGTGCAGCCGGATCGGCGGGAGCCCGGAAGCGGCGACGAGGCGCTCGAAGAGGTCGGTCACCTTGCCGGGGTGCAGCCAGGAGCCATCTTCCTGGGTGAAGACCATGCCGGTCTCGACCCAGGCCGCTCCCCACTCCTCGCGGTCCGCGTCCTGCTGTTCGCGGTGCCGCTTCAAGACGCTGACGGTGTCGTCGTCGAGCGCGACCACACGGAAGCCGCTGTCCGTCTTGGGCTCCGAGGTCTCGACCTCCCACCCGTCCTGGACGAGCTGGGCGGAGACGGTCAGGGAGTGGTCATCGAGATTGGTCTCCGACCAGGGCTGCGCGCATGCCTCGCCCCGCCGCAGACCGCGGAAGGCGATCAGGTGCCACATCGCGTACAGCCGGTCCTCCGCGAGGAAGTCGAGGAACGCGCCGGTCTGTTCGGGCGTCCAGACCATGACGGGGGAGGGCTTCTCACCCGTCTGCTCCCACCTGGCGACCCGCGCGTCCGTCCACACCAGAGCCTTCGGCTTACGCACTGGGTCGAGCTCGACGTGGGCGGCCGGGTTGAAGGTGAGGATCTGCTGGCCGATCGCGTCGTTCAACGCAGACCGCAGCGTGGCCTTGATACGCAGCCGGGTAGCCGGGCCGGTCACACGCCGGAACGGCGGCATGGCATCGATCGCCGTCTTCATCACCTTGCGGCGGGCGCGGTTGTCCAGGCCCTTCCACGGCACGGTGGCCAACTCCTCGACCGCGGCACGGCGCTGGGCGTTCTGCTCCAGGATCTCGGCATTGGCGTCGGAGATGGCCGTGAACATGTCGCTGAGATGGCTCACGCGCAGCCGATCGAGACGGTGGTGGCCGATCCGGGGCTTCAAATGGAACCGGATATCGGTCTCGTAGCGGCTGAGTCCCGACTTGCGGATGCGCTTGCCGTCGAGCCACCGATCGAGCCACTCGCCGACGGTCAGGCGACCGATCAGGTCCTGACCGGACTTCAGGCGCCGGCGGGTCTCCTCGACATCGGGCAGTGGCGACTTCTCGTCGCCGACCTCCTCCAGCATGGCGGCGATCAGCGCCATGCCCTCGGGGTCGTCGGTGTCGGCGAGGCCGAGCAGGGCGCGTATGTGGTCGAGGTCGGCCTGGGCGGCCTTGAGGCTCTCGTAGCCGGCGCGGCTGAAGGAGCGGCGGGTACCGTCTTCGCGGGGCGGGAGTTCCTGGCGTATGGAGTACGAGCCGTGCTTGCGGCTGGAGAGCTTCGGGCACTGCTTACCGAGCGGCTTCCCAGTGTGTGGGTCGCGGCAGTAGCAGCGGGTGGGTGGAACCCTTCAAAGGTCGTTCTCCTCGGTGGGGTCGGTATCGGGTGGCGGGTCGACGTCGGCGAGCGGGGAGGGCAGGGGGGGTGGGGTGCCGCCAGCTTCGCGGATGGCGTCGCGGTGGCGGCGTAGTTCGTGCTTGGCGTTGGCGGCCTGGTCGGCGTACCGGGCCAAAGCGCGCTCGGCTGCTTCCCGTTGGACGCGGTTGGGGGCGGTCTTGACCTTCCAGCGTTCGTAGTCCTCGCTCTCCACGGCGGCCAGGGACGAGCGGAGTTCGAGGTCGTGGGCGAGGAAGTGGTCGAGCATGTGATCGGTGGCATCTTCAGCCGGAGAGTTGCCGGTGAACCACTGCAGGGCGTCCCAGGCCGGTTGCGGGTCTTGGTAGGGAAGTTGGCGGATGTCGTCGACGTACCCGACGGGGTAGATCAGGCTGATCGGGGACATGCGCAGGGCCTTGGCGAGGACCATGACCTCGACCAGGGGGAGGACAGCGCGGCGGCCGGACTCCATGTTGGCGATCACGTTGCGCGGGATCGGGTAGCCGATCTCCTCGCACCTGTCGGCGAGATCTTGTGCGCTCCATCGCAGTTCCTTCCGCCGTCTGCGGACCTCGCTGGCCACGGTGGCCATGACGTGGTCCTCCCATTCGAGGTCGTCGGCCTCGGTGTCTTCCTCGTATCTATGGTCGGAACGGCGTTGTGTCATGAAGACACATTAGCTTGCCTAGCGTTGATTCCATGACCTGGAGACGAGCGCGATCGTCGTGTTCACCGAGGGCTCAGTCATGGATGGAGCGCGTATGCGTGAGAACGAACCCGCCGGCCGGGCGAAGGGTATGAGCCGAGAGGAGCTCCTGGAGCTTCCCGCTGCTGTTGACCTGGACACCGGCAATCGGGCGTTGGGTTTGGGGCGGAGCAAGGGTTACGAGCTGGCCAAGCGGGGCCAGTACCCCTGCAAGGTCCTGCGGCTGGGCAAGGCGTACCGCGTCGTGACCGCCGACCTGTTGAACCTGCTCGGCCTGGCCGCATGACCAGCCGAGCCCATAGCAGACGGTTCTGCGCTGAGCTGACACAGAAACGCTGGACTGTGATCGGGCGTGGACGTACTGTCCGTGTTCCCTCGCCCCCGCCAAGGAAGCGAGAAAGCCCCCGGCGCGCCAACGCCGGAGGCTCCGCACACTCCACTGCCCGCATTCCAACGAACGACCTGCGTGAGTCGGGCCTGCATGCCCGACGCCACCGGAAAAGGAGCTGCCCTGTGCAACCTACGACACCCGAGCCCCATTCCGCACCCGGCAAATCCGCACTCGGCAAAGCGGCATGGCCGACGGTCGCCGTGCCCGGCCGGCCCGGCCACGCGCCC
>CAMLJW010000526.1 GCA_946480485.1 uncultured Streptomyces sp.
GCATGACCCGCTCGAGCCGGCCCCGGAGCGGGCGGGTGTCGCGGGTGCCGTCCGCCTGCACGCCGCGGGAGAACGCTCCGGCGAACCGCTTGGCGGTGGCGTCGTCGATGCCGGCTGCGACGAGTTGGGTGCGGGCGGGCTGGGGGGTGCCGGTGGCGATCGCACGGTGGGCGCGGGTGGTGGCGCGCTGTTCGCGGGTGCGCTGGCGGAGGGTGGCGCGGCGGGTGCGGTTGGCGGCGATCATCTGGTCCCCCTTGGTGCGGTGGTTCCTTGCGATGACTCCATCATGAGGCCTACGCGTAGCCCTGTCAATAGGGCTACACGTAGCTCTTACGGTAGGGCTACCCGTTGTGTCACGATGGGAGGCATGCCGAAGGACTACACACCACCCCGAGACGCCGCCGACGTCTTCGCCCGCTACAAGACCGCCTACGAGGACGAGCGCACACTGAAGCCCGAGATGCTTGAGTTCGCCGACCGCGCGCTGAAGGCCGGCGCGACCGTCGGCCAGCTCGCCGCGTGGACCGGCCTCACGCCCGAGGTGTTCCGGCGTCGCGCCCGTGCGCTCGGTGTGGAGCGGAAGAGGCCGCCGACGGTGGGCAAGCTCGCGCCGACGCGCCCGGCGGACATTGAGGAGACGACCGCATGAACGAGCTCACCGACCAGATCATCAGCAGCAAGAGCGAGGAGCAGACCGCATGAGCGACCGCGCCGCCCTGGACTCGTACATCGAGACGCTCCAGATCCTCGCCCGCGAAGGAGACAGTGACCGCACCGACGAGGAGCGCAAGCGGGACGCCGCCTACCGCGCCAAACTGATCGACGCGCACGCGCACGAACTCGCCGAGCTTCAGCGCCTCCGCATGGACGAGCTGGACCTGACAGGGCAGAAGGCCCGGTTCGTGGGGCGCATCGTCGACCTCATCGACCCGTACGTGAACGCGGCCCCGGAGCGCCCGGCGGGCAGCGAGGAGAAGACCGGATGAGCGAGACCCTGCCTGATTCCCTGGTCGCCTACCTGGCAGCGCGGGACGCCCAGCGCGCGGACGCGGTGAGCGCGTTCCTGGCGTCACTCACCGACCGGGAACGCGGCCTCTTCCACGACGCGGCCGTCATGGGCTACGTCCAAGGCCTCATGCGTGACCGCGAGGAGGGCTGCCCAAAGGACTCAGCAGTCATGGCACTGGTGGCCGACGCGTGCTTCGCCTTCCCGGACCTGTACCCAACCGTCGGCGCGGGCCCGGTGCGCCCGGACGAGGAGGAGACCCGATGAGGCGAGCCTGGTTCCAAGACGCCGACGGCACCTACCGCCGCAACCTCCCTCTCATCATGGCCGAGCAGGACCAGATGCTGAACACACTCCTGCCGTGGCGCTACCGTGCGCTCCAACGGGAATGGCAGCAGGCATGGCGCGACGGCGTGATCCGCACCGACAAGATCGGGCGACGCGACCGGATCGCCACACCAGCCCCGTTCCGTGAGGCGTACCCGGACAAGCCCGGGCTGTGGGTCCTCGACGAGCCCACGGCATGACGACGGCCCCGCCCGGACCACACACCCGGACGGGGCCGCTCTCCTACTCGACTACGGAATCGGCATCTCCGTACACCCCGGATCATCTAGGCACTCATCCAGCCGCGCCCGGTTCTCCTCATTCCGCTCTTTCAGCGCTTCGAAGCCCAACTCCGCCCTGTCGTGCCGACCCTCACACGCCGGCAGGGACGGCAGCGGATCCGTGTCCGGGTCGTAGCCTTCCGGCTCGTTGTCGAACCAGGCGCGCCACGCATCCACGCACGCCTGCCGCGCCTCCGCCTCAGACAAGGACGGCGACGCGCTCGCCGTAACGGTCACGGTCTCCTTCTCCGGCTCCCCACCGGACGAGCAGTCGACCGCTGCGCCGACGAGCAGCAGGACAGCGGCGAGCAGAACAGTGGTGCGGCGCATGGTCCCCCCAGGTTCGAGTGTGCGTGGTGGGCATCATCAGGCCGCGTGCACCCGGCGTGGAGGCGGTGTGTCCGTGTTGTGACATGAGGCGGCCCCGACGCGACGGGGATACGCGCCGGGGCCTTGTGACGATGCGACCAGTGTGGCACGCCACTCACAGGTTCGTAGTGTTCCGCCCGAACCACTTCGCATGATTGTGGACCACGATGCGCGTCCCGCCCCGCCCACCACCGCGGGCGAGCAGCCACAGCGCGAGCATCGCCACCACCGCAGCCACACCCCCCATCGCCGCAATCCCAGCTGCAGCCTGCCCGACACCCCAACCGACACCAGCACCGGCCGCACCCACCCCGACACCGGCGCCGGCCATACGCGCGGCGATCGGGTCGATCAGCGGCTGGGGTGTGAGGTCGCGAGGCTCCGGCCGCACCATGGCGGGGAGTTGGGAGCGGAGCATCTGAACCGGCTGCCCGTAGGCGTCCGTCGTCCAGACGACCGGGTCCCGCTCGCCGTACAACTCGATCTCGGCGCCCTGGACAGCGGGCTGCCCGGGCTGGGCGTAGCGCTGGTACCGCTCAGGCAGGCCGGACATGGGTACTCTCCAATGCGGTTGAAGGGGGAAAAAAAGAGGGAGCCCTCGGGGTGCGACCCGGGGGCTCCCTGCCGTGCGGGCTGAGTCAGTCGTCGTCCGGGTCATCGTCGACGTTGCCCGACTGCTCGTTGAAGTAGATCGCCGCGAACCTGACGGCCGCGTTCTCACTGAGCCCCGCCTTCTGCAAGGCGGCAATCAGCTCAGCCACGTGGAGCATCGCCTCCTCCATCGGCGTCATCTTCAGGTCCGGGAACTCGTCCGGCTGCATGGGGAACCTCTTCGCTGGTGGGTGCGGCGTAGGTTCCATCATCGCCCTTGGCCAGCCTGTCCTGAAGGCCGAGCTTGGCGCACAGGTCACGGAACGTGCGGTCACTCTTCAGGTATCCGGCCCTCACCATCAGCGGGTACACCTCGGACGGCTTAGCCGGTCGACCGAGGCCCGCGAACAACTCGACGGCGAGATCTTCGTACGAGCGGGGGATGACTCGGGTCTTCGCCAGTTCGATCGCCGCGTCCTGCGCTGCGGCCCGCTCCAGCTCCTCCTCATCGAGGATGGCCTCCGACAGTCGCGGGATCGCCATCGACGGCCCGTCGACGCCCCGCCCGCCACCGTCCGCCCGGTCCAGGAGCACCTCGTAGGAGACCGGTTCCGGCCACGACCGGTAAAGCTCCCACACGCTCTCGTGCATTCGCTCGGGGCCGACGTTGCCGTACGCGTCACCACGGAGGTTGGGGATGCAGCGCGCCCAGCGTTGCCCGTACGCCAGCCCGGCCGCCCGCGCCGACACTTCGTCGAGCTGGGGGCGAATCGGCGAGAGTTGGCGGGCGGCGTCCATGAACAGCGACTGCATGCGGGCGAAGTCCGCGCTGCCTTCGGGGAAGGCTTCGGCCATGGTGGCGTACGCCTTCGCCGGTGCGGGCTGGAAGGGCCCCTTGGTGGCGGACATGTACACGACGGTGCCCGGGTCGGTGAAGATCGCCATGTCGGGGGCGCCGAACCCAGGGAACAGCATGTCGAGTTCGGAGGCGTTGTTGGTGCGTAGCCCGATCCGGCCCGGGGTGAGCTCATCCATC
>CAMLJW010000527.1 GCA_946480485.1 uncultured Streptomyces sp.
ACTGCACCGCCGTCCTACAGACCGCGAACCGCCTGCCGACCGGCGACTACGACCCACGGGATCCACCAACACATCCCCGCCATGGACACCGTCGCTGTAGCCGTGGGCGGGGGCGGCCTGTTCGCCGGGATCACCACCGCCGCCCAGCACCACGGCCTGCGCACCGTCGCCGTCGAGCCCAAAAACTGCCGCGCCCTGCACGCCGCGATGGGTGCCGGGGACATCGTGGATGTCACGGTGGACTCGATCGCTGCCGACTCCCTCGGTGCCCGCCGTACCTCTCACATGGCCCTGCAAGCCGCCCACCACCACGACGTGCATGGTGTTCTGGTCTCCGACAGCGAGATCATCCGCACCCGCCAGGCGCTGTGGGATCACCGACGTCTCACCGTCGAGCACGGCGCCGCTACCGCCCTCGCCGCCCTTACCAGCGGCGCCTACCAGCCCAGCCCCGGCGAGACGATCGCTGTCGTGCTGTGCGGAGCGAACACCGGCCTCACCGACCTCGCGTAGAGCGCAGCAGCACGATGCGACGGCCCGCTTTCGTCTGCAGTGAGCGCGGGCCGTCGCCCATCATCACCTACCGCCCAATTCGCAGGGGCGGATCAGCCATCAGCCCCAAGCAGCGACGCGAGAGGCCTCACGCCTGTTGGCTTCGCGGTCAGCTGGCGCGGCCTGGAAGGTGCCACTACCGCATTGAGCCGAGTAGAGCCGCAGAGCGCTCAAGCTCTCTTCGGGCTGCATCTGGCGTCCGCGCATGCAGAGGCCGAAACCCCAGAACCGATCCCGCACTGCCCGACGTGCGAAGAGCTGACTGCCTACGCGGCAACCCACGGTGAGCACTCCATGGCGCCGGGAGGGTGTGCCGAGACGGTCGGTCAGCTCCTGCGGCAGCACCTGCTCCCACAGGTGCCGGCCGCCCCTGCGACATAGACGCGATCGCCGACGACCCGTTCGTTCTGTAAGGCGACCCCTGGCATGGCGCCAGGAGTGGGGCTGCGCCAGGCCCATGAACACCATATGTCTTGCGGCCTGTTGCCAGAGGGTGAAGCCCCGGCGCGCGGCGGGCTCCCTGATGGTCATTGGAACTGGCTACTCAGGCTGCCAGGACGTCCCGCAGTTCCCGTACGGTGCGTTCGTGGTGGTGTTCGGTGGGGATCGCCTCGTACAGGTCCAGCGCACGGCGGTGGACCAGGCCGCTGCGGTAGCTGTCCGGTAGCGCTTTCAATGCGGCGATCGTACGGAGGCAGGCTTGTTCGCTGTCGCCGTCATGGTGGGCGCAGGTGGCGCCGTCGATGTTCAGCAGGGTGCGGGTCATGGTGCTGGTCGGTGCGGACAGCTCCAGGGCGCGCTGCTGGCTTTCACGGGCGCGGCGAGTGTCTGCGAGCGTCGTGTGGGCGTGGCTGAGGTGGACGTGGTGTTTCTGCTCGGAGTAGGTCAGCCACGTGTCCGACCGCTCGCTCTCGGGCAGCCGGTCCATGAGATCGGCGGCGGCTTGGATCGCGGCGCGGGCCTGCTCGGGCTGGTGGTTGAGCGCGTAGGCGCGGGCGGCGACGGCGGCCGCCAACGTCGCAGCCGCCGTGGGACGGTTTCCGGCAGCGTGGCGGGCCTGTTCGGCGAGGACGGCCGCGGTCTTCGGGGCGCCGTAGTTGAGGGGGACCATGGCTTCCCGGGCGAGGACCCAGGCGTGCAGCTGGCCGTCGCCGGATTCGGCGGCGGCCCGGGCTGCGGTGGCGAACCAGGCGCGGGATTCGCGGCGGCTGCCCAGGTCGTGTAAGACGATCGCGGCTATCCCGGCCATCTGCCCGGCTGTCTGGCACAGCCGCGCCCGGATCGGGGCGGGCTGCGGGACGGTGAGGAGCGGGCGCAGGGTCGTGAAGTCGGCGACCAGGTCGGCCAGGACGCGGGTGGGTGCCTGTCCGTGGTAGCCGTACCCGTAGCTCTCGGCCGCGGCTTCCAGGTCGGCCAGGTCTGGGGGAGCGTCGGGGGCGAGTGTCTGGTCGACGTAGGTCCGGGCTGCGGTGAGGGCGGCGAGGGCTGGAGCGGTGAGGCTGGCGGCCAGCGCGCCGCGCAGCAGGTTGCGGCGCTTCATCGGGTCATCTTCTCCATGGTGGGACTCCGTGCTGTGAATGGCGGTGTCCTCCCAGGGTTGCGCAGCCAGTCCCAGTAGGGCACCGGGAATGCGCAGTCCGCCGGAGATTCTCTCGACAGTTGCCAGCGCGGTGACCGAGGCCGTGCCCCGGGCGATCTGGCTGACGCGCTCGGCTTTCAGCGCGCACGCTTCGGCGATCCGGTTGAAGGAGATCCCCGCGTCGTGAGCCGTGGCGAACACCGTGGTGAAGTCCCGCTCGCGCAGGGCCCGGACGAAGGCGGGGTCAGTCAGCAGATGGTGCGGTACTTGGGCTGGTGACGGCGGTAAGTCGTCCACAACTCCCCCTGGAACTCCATGGAATGACAGCAGTGCATCGGCCTCACGACCATACCCACCGTGGGGGCCCCGTCACGGGGTTATGGCAGCGGGCCTTCCCGGCTTCACTGGCGGGTGTTCGCAGCCCCTGCCGTCAGCTTCCGGCTCCCGCCCGGCTCCGAGGCCAATGCCCGTGGCGGAAGCAGCCTCAATCCCGAGCGAGCAGGGCAACGAACGGCGCCCATCCATGCAGCGATAGACCTCACTTTCAGTAGGAAAAGGGTGTTCTGGATGACCGAAGGACGCGCTCCGGCCGTCGTGGAAGACGAGGGCCTGGTGGCGGACATCGCCGCTCGCGCAGCCAGGCTGCACCAGCAAGGGACGAACCAGGAAGCACACGACGCTGCGCCGGTAGTGGCGCCCCGGATGAGAAGGACGAGTGCGATGACCTGCCCTGCGACCACCCAAGCTGACGCGGCCCCCACGTCGTTGCCGTTGATGGTGCGCAACCGCCAGCCCGACACTGAGACGGGCGATGCCGAGGTCACGGCCCGGCTGGTCGACTGGTTCGGCCGGGCGCACGCGTTCATCGACGGCTACACCCCCGCCGACGACGCGCACTTGCCGGACCCGGACACCAGCCTCTCTCGCACCCAACTGCTCAGCCTGCTGATCGGGTTCACCGGCTGCGACACGATCGAGAACCGCGACCAGCGCACCTACACCCTCATCTACACCGACCCCAGCCAGGGCAAGCGCAACTTCCAGACGATCTGCATCCCCTACTACGCACCGGCCTCGCCGCTATTGTTCGAGCGCGACCCAGACGGCCCCGGGTGCCGGATCGTGTGAAAGCCGACCGGGGAAGTGCTGGCCAGGCCGCAGCTGCACGCCGGCATCTTCGGCGCCTCCAACCACTACTACAGCCGGGTCGCCCCGGACCTGACCGAACTCCCGACCGCCGCGATCGTCAGCCCCTACAGCACCTGCGCCGGCGGCTGCCTGGGATGCAACCGCAACGAGGTCGGCTCCTGGACACCGCCGCCGCGCGACTACATCGCCCAGCACGTCGCCGCCCTGGCCGCCGACTACGACCGCCGCCGCTGGGACCGCGCCGAGCTGATCAGCGTGAACATCACAACCGGCTGCCAGCCCGACGAGGCCCGCGAGCTGGCCATGATGCTGAAGCTGATCGCCGAGT
>CAMLJW010000528.1 GCA_946480485.1 uncultured Streptomyces sp.
TGGAGCCGGCCGGGCCGCCGAGGCCCGCGAGCACCGACGCGGCGCTGGGCGCGGGCCGCGGCGCCCTGGGGGACCTGCCGGACAGATGACCGTGATCTGCGCCACCCGCACCGTCCCGCGATGTCACCCAGTCGTGTTCCGCCGTACGCTGCCCGGTGGAGTCCCAGGGGCCGGCCGCGGTCGCCACGGTGGCCGCCACGGCGAGACCGAGGGCGGCGGCACCCGCCGTGAACTGCGCGGTTGTCGGGCGTACGAGCCAGGGCTTCACGGTGTCGACGGCCCGTACGAACCCTGGCCGGACGGCTCGCGCGACCCGCACCAGATGCGGTCTCGCGGCCTGCCAGGCCTGCAGTTCTGGCACGACCACCAGCCCCTTTCGCGATCACCCACCTGCGTGAGGGACACTTAACCACCAGTCGTATGTGTTGATCATGGAGGAGCCACCGGTGGAGTTCGACGTCACGATCGAGATTCCGAAAGGTTCGCGGAACAAGTACGAGGTGGACCACGAGACCGGTCGGATCCGCCTGGACCGTCGGCTCTTCACCTCGACCAGTTACCCGGCCGACTACGGCTTCGTCGAGAACACGCTCGGCGAGGACGGCGACCCGCTGGACGCCCTGGTCATCCTGGACGAGCCGACCTTCCCCGGCTGCCTCATCCAGTGCCGCGCGATCGGCATGTTCCGCATGACTGACGAGGCCGGTGGCGACGACAAGCTGCTGTGCGTCCCGGCGCACGACCCGCGCGTGGAGCATCTGCGGGACATCCACCACGTGTCGGAGTTCGACCGTCTGGAGATCCAGCACTTCTTCGAGGTCTACAAGGACCTCGAGCCCGGCAAGTCCGTCGAGGGCGCCAACTGGGTGGGCCGCACGGAGGCCGAGGCCGAGATCGAGCGTTCCTACAAGCGCTGCGAGGAGCAGGGCGGCCACTGATTGCCCGCTTCTTGAAGAAGCGGCTTGTGTGGTCGCCTCCTTCGAAGAAGGCGCTGTCACGGGCCGTACGCCGAGGGGCGTGCGGCCCGTTCGCATGTACGTGCGCATACTGGGCTGGGACCTACGGGGGTGCGAGTCGGGAGCAGCGAGTGACAGAGCCGGAAGCGGAAGACCGCAAGCCGAAGTCAGACGAGGCAAGGAGCGCTTTCGCACAACCACCCGGCGTGGCCGCGGTGTTCGAGGACGAGTCACAGACGACGTCGGAGTTCGCGATCCCGGAGGGTCTCGCGCTGCTCGAACCGCCCTCCGCCGAGCCGGAGGGGTCGGCGTTCGACACCCCGCGCAGGTACCGGGCCCCCGCCGCCTTCACCCCGCCGACCGGCATCCCGGTGGTCAAGTTGACCAAGGAGGTGCCGTGGCAGGACCGGATGCGCACGATGCTGCGCATGCCGGTGGCCGATCGGCCCGTGGACGAGTCCCTTCAGCGCACGGAGGAGGACGGGGGCCCGGCCGTCCCGCGCGTGCTCGACCTGACGCTGCGTATCGGCGAACTGCTGCTCGCGGGCGGGGAGGGCGCCGAGGACGTGGAGGCGGCGATGTTCGCCGTATGCCGCGCGTACGGCCTGGGCCGCTGCGAGCCGAACGTCACCTTCTCGCTGCTGTCCATCTCGTGCCAGCCGTCCCTCGTGGACGATCCGGTCACGGCCTCGCGGACGGTACGCCGCCGGGGCACCGACTACACGCGGCTCGCGGCCGTGTTCCGGCTCGTCGACAACATCAGTGACGACGAGACCGAGGTCTCCCTGGAGGAGGCCTACCGGCGGCTCGCGGAGATACGCCGCAATCGGCACCCGTATCCGGGCTGGGTGCTGACCGCTTCCGCGGGGCTGCTCGCGGGCGCGGCCTCGGTGCTCGTCGGCGGTGACGCCGTCGTCTTCGTCGCCGCCGCGCTCGGTGCGATGCTGGGCGACCGGCTCGCGTGGCTGTGCGCGGGGCGCGGACTGCCGGAGTTCTACCAGTTCACGGTGGCCGCGATGCCTCCGGCCGCGGTCGGTGTCGCGCTGACCCTGGCGGAGGTGGACGTGAAGGCGTCCGCGGTGATCACCGGTGGACTCTTCGCGCTGCTGCCGGGGCGGGCGCTGGTCGCGGGGGTCCAGGACGGCCTGACCGGCTTCTACATCACGGCGTCGGCGCGCCTGCTGGAGGTCATGTACCTCTACGTGGGCATCGTCACCGGGGTTCTGCTGGCCCTGTACTTCGGCCTGAAACTGGGAGCGGGGCTCAACCCGGACGCCGCCATGAGCAGCTACCAGCAGCCCGTGTGGGAGATCGTCGCGTCGATGCTGGTCTCTCTCGCCTTCGCGGTGCTGCTCCAGCAGGAACGGTCCACCGTGCTGATGGTGACCCTCAACGGTGGCGTGGCCTGGTCGGTGTACGGCGCGATGCACTACGCGGGCAACCTCTCACCGGTCGCTTCCACGGCCGTCGCGGCAGGCGTGGTGGGCCTGTTCGGTCAGCTCCTGTCGCGCTACCGGTTCGCGTCCGCCCTGCCCTACACGACGGCTGCGATCGCGCCACTGCTGCCCGGTTCGGCGACGTACTTCGGGCTGCTGTCCATCGCCCGGAGCGATGTCGACGCCGGGCTGGTGTCCCTGACCAAGGCCGCCGCCCTCGCGCTGGCCATCGCCATCGGCGTGAACCTGGGCTCGGAGATCTCCCGGCTGTTCATGCGGCTGCCGACTGCGAGCACTGGGGGCCGCCGCGCGGCCAAGCGGACGCGCGGCTTCTGAGTCCTCGTACGTCTCGTAGCGGTCTCGTATGTCTCCGTAGTGGGCGGTTTTTCGCCGGCTGGGTCACGGAGTGGGCACTTGCCTTCGTATGTCCCTGAGGCGGGCGCTACCGCTTGGCGTGGCGGCCGCGCGGAGGCTGCTGCAGGTCCTCGGGATGCTGGGAGTACTGGTGCGGGTCCTGGGGGGGCTGGTGCGGGTTCACCGGATGCTGGTGCTGCCGGGGGTCCTGGGCATGCTGGTGTGGGTCCTGGGGCTGGTGCAGCGGTGGCACTTGGCGCAGCTGGGTCGTCGCGTCGTCCACCACAGGCTCCGTGGTCGCGGAGGGCGCGGGGGTCGCGGGGGCCTTGGGCGGCGTCTTCTTCGACGTGCCACGTGCCCGCAGGAACTCGACGATGATCGGCACCACGGAGATGAGAACGATCAGGATGAGAATCGCCTCGATGTTCTTCTTCACGAAGTCGATCTGCCCCAGCCAGGAGCCGAGCAGGGTGACGCCCGCGCCCCAGAGGACGCCGCCGATGATGTTGAACGTGAGGAACGAGCGGTATCGCATGCCACTGACGCCCGCGATGATCGGCGTGAACGTACGCACGATGGGGACGAAGCGGGCCAGGACAAGGGACTTGGGCCCGTACTTCTCGAAGAATTCATGGGCCTTGACCACGTTCTCCTGCTTGAACAGGCGGGAGTCCGGACGATTGAAGAGCGCCGGCCCTACCTTTTTGCCGAACATGTAGCCCGCCTGGTCGCCGAGGATCGCGGCGGTGCAGATGAGGACGATGGCCGCCCACAGCGGGAAGTCCAGCGTGTCCGCGGTGATCAGCAGACCCGCCGTGAACAGCAGCGAGTCACCAGGCAGGAAGAAGCCGATGAGCAGG
>CAMLJW010000529.1 GCA_946480485.1 uncultured Streptomyces sp.
CGCGTGATGCCGCGATCACGGTGGCCGCGCTCCTCATGCTCCTCACCATCACCCCAGGGGGAACCCGATGACCGGCCCCGAGCACTTCACCCGAGCCGAGCAGCTGCTCCGCGAGGTCCGCGACGGCCACCAGGAAGGCACTGACGTGGTCGCCATTCTCGCCGCCGCGCAGGTGCACGCGACGCTCGCCCTCGCCGCCGCGACTGCCATGCAGGCCGCCGTCGACGGCTCCGAGCCCGGCATGGGCTCCCTGGAGTTCGCGGCCTGGTACCAGGCCGCCGGTGTGAAGCCGCAGCCGAAGGGCGGCGACCGATGAACCACTCGACGAAGCCCCAACTGTCCTTCAGCCCCGACTCCAACCACCTCCACGGCATCCTCCGCAACGGCCAGAACCGCCACGACACCCTCGTCTCCCTCGTCGCCCACTGGGCCGACGGCGAAGCCCGCGAGGACGTCATCAACCAGCTCGACGCGCTGGCCGAAGCACTCCAGTCGCCGCGCGAGGGCGAGCTCGACGGGCTCGTGGAGCGCATCGAAGACGCGGCGGCGATGCACGACCCGGAGATCGAGGTCGGCATGCACGACCTGATCCGGCTGCGGGACGAGCTGAACGCGGTGATCGAGGCGACGGCTGGACGCTTCAACCGGCAGCGGAACGCTGCGTCGCACCCCGGGTTCGGCCATCGTTTGGCAGGTGCCGCATGAGCGCCCGTCGTCAGATCATCGCCGCGCTCTCCGAAGACAGCCTCGGCGGAATCGCCACCCTCGCCGATGTCGACCACGCCGAGCAGCTCGTGGACGCCCTCGTTGCCGAGGTACTGGGCGAGGCCAAGCGGGAAGTCGTGGCCTGGCTGGTCAAGAAGGCCCGCGAGGGCACTCCGATCGAGCAGCTGGCGTCGAAGGTCGACCGGGGCGCGATCCGGATCTTCCTCGGAAGTGAGCCGTATGCCGAGCCGCTGATCGTCGACCGGTTCGACACCGCGATGGAACCCGCCCTCGAAGAGGAGCAGGTGTTCGTGGTCGGTTCGATCGCCGAGAACGGCCGCCCGGTCGCCTTGTACTTCGCCCCGGAGGACCGCCGCAAGGTCGCCGGATGGCTCGCGCCGGACAAGGCCGAGGCCGCCCCGCTGACGGTGTTCCGGGCGTCGCACGACGCGATCGTCATGGGCCACTACGCCAGCCGCGAAGCCGCCATGGATCACGTGCACGCCACCCTCGCGAACGAAGAGGGCGGCGACGTGACGGCCCGGGTGATCTGGCGCGCGGACGACCCGGAGGCCGACGAACCCGAGTGGGAGTGCTGGCTCTTCGACGCCGACATGGCTGACGACAGCCCCACGGGTTACGTGGTGACGCCGCTGGAGGTCGCCGCTAAGTACGACCCGGAGGCCGACGAATGAGCGCCGCTCCACCCGCCGCGAAGGTCCTCACCTTCACCTGGCCGGACGACTGGGACGAGCACCTCCTCGCCACCATCCGCGAGCAGCGCGGCAAGTGGACCCCGCTGCGGGTCCAGCAGCTGTACGTCGACCGCTACCAGCGCGGCCTGTACCGGGCCGACGCCCGCCGCTTCCTCTCCCAGCTGGCCCACCAGGGCGTGCTGCGCCTCCACGACCGGCCGACCGGCCGCGTGTACACCCTCAACACCCGGAAGGACGGCAGCTGATGACGACCGTCGCGCAGGCCGGGGTAACCGCCCCGGCCGCCGGCCACGGTGGCATCACCGAGCCCGGCATCCACGACCTGACCAACGAGGAGTACCACGCCGACCGTGGCAGCCTCTCCTCCTCCGGCGCCCGGATGCTCCTCCCGCCGTCCTGCCCTGCCCTCTTCCGGCACGCGCAGGACACCACGCAGGAGCCGAAGAAGACGTTCGAGCTCGGGACAGCTGCCCACAAGCTCGTCCTCGGCGAAGGCCCGAACCTCGTACAGGTCGACGCGGACAAGTGGACGACGAACGCCATCAAAGCCGAAGTCGCCGCGATCCGCGACGAAGGCGGCATCCCACTGAAGCCAGCCGAGTACGAGCAAGTCCACGCGATGGCCGACGCACTCCGCCGACACCCGGTCGCTGCAGCGCTGTTCGACCCGGCCCGCGGAAAGCCCGAGCAGTCCCTGTTCTGGCGCGACCGGCCGACCGGCGTCATGCGGCGGGCCCGCTTCGACTGGCTCCCCGACGCCCGTAGCGGGCGGCTCATCATCCCCGACTACAAGACCTGCCGCAGCGCCGAACCCACCGCACTCGCCCGCGCCGTGCAGGAGTTCGGCTACCACCAGCAAGACGACTGGTACCGCGCCGGCGCCAAAGCGCTCGACCTCGCCGACGACACCGCGGCGTTCGTCTTCGTCTGCCAGGAGAAGACCGCCCCCTATGTCGTGACCGTCGTCGAGATGGACGCCGAGGCCCGCCGTATCGGCGCCGCCCGCAACCGGCGCGCCCTCGAAGTCTTCGCCGAGTGCACCGAGTCGGGCGTATGGCCCGGATACAGCGACGACATCGCCTACCTCTCCCTGCCCACCTGGGCCGCTATCCGAGACACCGAGGAGTACCTGTGAACTACCCCGTGGAGCGCCAAGCGCCCGCCGCAGTCCCCGCACGCATCGGCCAGGGGACCGCGGTTGAGCAGTCCCGCGCCGTCGCCGAGGTCCAGGCCGCGATCGTCGTCGCCCAGCAGGTGCCGCGCGACATCAACGCCGCCATCGCCGAGATGCGCCAGTCCTGCCAACAACCGTTCCTCGCCGAGCGGGCCTTCTTCCGCTTCCCCCGCGGCGGTCAAACCGTCTCCGGCGCCAGCGTGCACCTAGCCCGGGAGCTGGCCCGCTGCTGGGGCAACATCCAGTACGGCCTCGTCGAGATGCGCCGCGACGACGAGTTCGGCCAGTCCGAGATGCAGGCCTTCGCCTGGGACGTCGAGAAGAACTCCCGCAACTCCTCCACCTTCATCGTCCCGCACATGCGTGACCAGCGTGGCGGCCCGAAGCGGCTGGAGGACCTGCGGGATATCTACGAGAACAACGCCAACAACGGCGCCCGCCGCGTCCGCGAGGCGATCTTCGCGATCCTGCCGCCCTGGTTCGTCGAAGAGGCCAAGCAGATCTGCACCAAAACCCTCGCCGACGGCGGCGGCAAGCCGCTCCCGCAGCGCGTCGCGGACGCCATCCGCGCGTTCGAGGGCATCGGCGTCACGCAGGACCGGATCGAGACGAAGCTGGGCCGGCCGTCGGGGAAGTGGACGGAGCACGACGTGGCACAGCTGCTGGTGGCGTTCCAGTCGATCCAGCGTGGCGAGGTCACGGCGGATGACGAGTTCCCGCTGCCGCGGGTGACGGTCGACGAGATCAAGCAGCAGGCGCAGCAGCCGCAGAGCAGTGAGCAGGCCGCTGCCGACTGGCCCGAGGCGGCGCAGCCCGGCTCCAGCTCCTAAACCCCACCCAGGGTGGCCGCCCCGCCCGCCGAAATCAGGCGGGGCGGCCGCACCCCAGCACACCACACCCACCACCGAACGGAGAACCACGTGAGTTGGCATCTCGGCCGCATGGCCGCCCTCGATTTTGAGGCGAGCGATAAGCACCCCGAAACCGCGC
>CAMLJW010000530.1 GCA_946480485.1 uncultured Streptomyces sp.
GATGCCGTCCGCCTTGGGGGCCGTGTTTAACCAGCCGGGCGCGGCGACGGTGCGGAGCACGTCGTCGCGCTCGACCGGCAGCGGCTCCTCGGTGGCTGTCCAGGCGGGGTGGTCGGCCGGCAGTGACAGGCCCAGAAACCCCTTGGCCGCCCAGTACGGTGAGCTGGGCCCGGAGTAGGCCTGTGCCAGATTCGGCCACGATGTGAACCAGCCCAGGGTGAGCAGTCCGCGGTCGTCGGGGGCGCCGTGGTCGACGAAGTGGCCGATGACGCCGGATGCCGCCCTGCGCAGCACGCCTGGGGACAGACTCGGCACCTCTGCGATGGCCCCGATCCAGAAGGGTGCTGCGGCGGCGAACCGGTAAATCAGGGAACGCCCCTGGATCAGCGGTCCCCCGTCAGCGCCGACGAGCGTGACTGCGTCGGTCAGATAGCGGTCGAGCAGTTCGGTGTCGTGGGCGCGACGTTCGGCAGCGAGGTCGGCGGCACCCGTCATGCGCGCCCACAGAGTCGGGTACAGATGCAGAGCCCAGCCGACGTAGTGGTCGAACGCGCGCTCGGCGCCGTCGGCGATCCATCCTTCGCCACGGAGGAACGAGTCGTGGGTAGCCAGGTCATCGCGCATCTCCCGCAGCGAGTGCGGCCCGCCGACCGAGCGCAGAAAGGTTTGGACGACCAGCCGGAACCACACCCAGTTGATGCGCGGATAGGTGTCGTCTCCGACTGCCTCGGCGAGGTAGTCGATGACCCGTTCCTGCACGGACACATCCAACTGGTCCCATATCCACTGGCGCGTCATGTCCAGGATCAGAGCGATCGACGCGGCCTCGACCTTGGCCTGCGGGTGTTCGGACAAGCGCAGCCACCGGTCCGGGGCGGTGGGGTCGGTGCCCGTCGCGATGCCTTTTGCGTACCATTGCGCGTATCCGTGTGGGTCGACGCCGCGCTCGCCGGCCAGGCGGATTCCGGCCAGCAGGAACGTACGGGCGAACCCCTCAAGCCCGTCCACCGCATGTCCGTAACCCCCTTCGAGGCCGGGCAGCGCAATTCTGCCGTGCCCGGGCGACGCGTAAGGGCGCACCGAGGTGAGTAGATGGTCGGCGAGCGCGGCCCAACGGGCCCGGTCCCAGCCGGTCAGCGGCGCCGAAGCGGGCGGCGAACCGGCGCCGGTCAAAAGAGTGCTGCCTTCATCGTTCGCCATTTTGGTCTTCTCTCTGTAAGAGATTCGTGGAATGGGTGCGGTTCTGAGCCGCAGGCGTGGCGAGTTGACCCGTATGAGCAGCCCAACGCTCGTACCTGCTCACACCTTTGACTTCGACGTCCTTGCAGACGGGCGTTTACCGGTATCGCTGAACGCTCGGTTGTGGAGCGGGGCCGGGTCGCTGCTGGACAGGTCCGATGGGCCTGGAGGAGAGGACCGCAGCGCGACCGGGGACAGCTTCTGCCCACTGCCTTGATGGTTCCTGCATGGTTCTCCTCTCGACCTCCGAAGCACCTTGCGACAAGTCGCGCTGCCTGGGCCGGTCAGGACACGGAGGGGGAGACGGGCTGCCGGCCTGCGTGAGGTCCTCGGCAGCCACGCACCACGCATCACACGTGCTGGTGCGTCAGCAGTGCTGTGGCACAACGCCGATGTCCCGACACGGCACCACTCGGGCCCCACAGCCCGCGACTTCTCGCCACTGGTCGCCACTGCTCGCCGAAGCTAGCAGTTCCGATCCAAGCTGACGAGAGTTAAACAGAGTCAATCACAAACATTCGAAGTCGCTCGCGGCTCTGGTGTAGGGCGACTCCAGCCGAAGTCATGACGAGCCGTCGAGGAGTGGAGCGTTGCGCGGCACCGCACAGTGGTCGCCGCGCCCCTGCGTCGGCCCGGTCCGCCGTGGCATGTGTTGATGGCTTACGCAGCCGCGTTCAGCGATCCTGGCTGCTGGCCGGTCACGTAGCGGTTCGCACGTCGAGAGCACATACCGGACGCCGCTCCCTGACGGGCGTCGTTGCCCGTCAAGGCACTGGCTCCCGCGCCCGGACAGCACCGTGCAAGCGCAGCTGATCCCTCAGCTGCTTCCCTCCTGCCCGTTGCTGAGGCCCTGCCCGTCATGTTCGTTTGTGAACGTTTAGCTTCGAAGATGTTCGAGCTCTGGCGACTGTGTGGTGCGGACCACTATTCCTGATTCAGCTTCTTCCAGCCGGAACCGTTCGGCAACACGTTCGACATTTTTCACCTTGAGAACAGGAGCCCGTATCCCATGCGGACCAAGCCCCATGCTCTGGTCGTGATGAGCAGGCCGAGTTTCGAGGCACACTTCGATCACTCACGGCTGAAGCGACTTGCCGAACTGGTGACGCTGGACGACCCATGCTGGGTGGATGAACTCGATACGCCAAAGGCGCGCGCACAGCTGGCTCGCGCTGAGGTGCTGATCACCTCGTGGGGGGCGCCCGCGCTGACCCGAGCGCGGCTGGCCGCGGCACCTTGTCTGACCGCGGTGCTGCACTGCGCGGGCAGCGTACGACGCCTCGTGGACGAGGAGGTCTGGAACCGCGGGATCCGAGTGACGAGTGCCGCCGACGCCAACGCCGTCCCGGTAGCGGAATACACCCTGGCAGCGATCATCTTCGCAGGAAAGAAGGCTCCTTTCCTGGCAGCCGATGAGCAGCAGTCCTACAGCGGCTGGGGATCAGTCACGGGATACGGCGATCTGTCCAACTACAACCGCACGGTAGGCATCGTCGGGTTCTCGCGCATCGGTCGGCGGGTGGTGGAGCTGCTCAAGGTGGTCAGCGGTACCTCGTGTCTGGTGGCGGACCCCTACGCGGATCCGGATGAGGTGGCGCGCGCTGGTGCGCGGCTGGTGACTCTTGAAGAGATGTTGCCTCAGGTGCACGTCCTGTCTGTGCATGCCCCAGAGCTCGACGAGACCCGGCATCTCATTGGCCCTGCGCAGCTACGCCTGCTCCCCGACTTCGCTACGGTCATCAACACCGCCCGCGGCAGCCTCGTCGACTCCGACGCCCTGGCCGCGGAGTGTGCTTCGGGACGGCTGTTCGCGATCCTCGACGTCACCGCTCCCGAGCCGCTGCCCGCTGATTCGCCACTACGTCGCACAGCACGGGTGATGATCACGCCCCACATAGCGGGGTCACTGGGCAGTGAGATCGGCCGGCTGACCGATCACGTACTCGATGAGTTGACCCGCTGGGCTGCCGATCAGCCCCTTCAAGCCGAGATTACTGCGGAGCACTGGGCTCTCGGCCGCAGCGCCTGAACCCCGAATCCGCAGCGAGCCACCCCCACGCCATACCCGACTACTTCAAGGAGTGCCACCCGATGAGAAAGAACCTGGCTGCTGTCGCCTCCCTGGTCGTTGCGTCGAGCCTGCTCGCCACCGCCTGCGACGCCAGTGGCTCAAGCACCACATCCGACGGCCGCACCGTCGTCAAGGTCGCCCTGTGGAACTACGAGATCACGCCGGAATGGAAGGCGCTGATCGCGGGGTTCGAGGCCAAGTACCCCAAGATCGACGTCCAGCCGGTCGACATACTCGCCGCCAACTACTCCGACAAGGTCACCACCATG
>CAMLJW010000531.1 GCA_946480485.1 uncultured Streptomyces sp.
GATCAGCAGGCTGCTCAGAAGGCGGCCTATAACGCGTGGCTGAAAGATCCCGCAGTAGGGCAGTCGATTGCCGGAAATGAAGGATTCACTACCCGTGATCTCGGCCGCCATGACGGTCAGGATTTGGCAGGTGCATCGTGATGCGGCGATGGCTGCTGACCGTTGCCCTCCTTGTGGTGACCGTCAGCGCCTGCTCAAGTGGCAGCAATAGGCCGAGCGAAGCGGACGGTAAAAAAAACGCCAATGAGACTCGGCGATCGGTTGCCGAGACCTATTGGCGACTCTATCGCTCGATTGGCGGTGCGGCTTTTACTACGCGTGCCGACGGGTCGTTCGCGCGATGTGAAAGGAACGACCAGAACTTGGTACGCTACACCGTCAGGACCGTACTCGATTCTCGGGGCAGCAAGGGAAGTAAAGAAACGGAGGAGCAACTCACGGCAGCGGTGGCCGCACGCTTCGCGCGCGTCGGCTGGCATCTGTCGCAAGGGCTTCACCGTTCCACGACGAAGAACGACATCAAGGTGGAGTTGTTGCCGCCAGAATTTTCTGGCGACACTGCGACAGTGGCATTCCAGGTGCAGGGCAAGTGTGTGGATGTGGGGGCGGCCACGGATAAGCTGGTAAACAGCTACGGATCGCAGACGGACGTCTATGAGAGCTCGAAGAAAGACGCAGCTCCCATTCCTACGACGTTCCCCACGCCCTAGCCTGGATGGGCTTCCGGTTGGACGAGAATGCGTGGCGGCGGGTAAAAGATGGCGTCGACAGGAGGTAGCGATGACTGACAAGCCTGAAAACAAGGTGCCGAGCCCCGTCTGGCAAGAGTTGGACAAGCTCTACCAAGAGGTGTCCAGGGATATCGCCGCAGTGGCCGACGCGCTCAAGACCGCCGACAAGCAGATGGCGGGCGGCAAGGGTGATGTCTGGGTCGGGCCCAATGCCCGGGTCTGGGGGAGTGATCTGCACGGAGCCAATGCTGACCTGTCCAAGCAGGCGCATGATTTTCTGGCCGACGTGAAAAGCCGGCGCGCGTCGCACCCGAAGGAAGTCACACAGGCCGAAGCTGACAGCGAGCGTCGGTTCCTTGCCGGGCGGATGGGCTGACCACCGCCCTGCGCACCGCCGAGACCGTGACGAGTCGGCTGTTGTGCCGAGCAGTACCCGTGTCAGTCCCGGCATGTCATGACGGTCCGTCGGATCTGGACCGTTTCCGCTCCTCGGGCTCGGGCCGGCCGTGGGCAGGGCTGGACCCTGGCTGTCGCGCCGGGTGGGCGCCGGGGGTGTGCGGTCGCTGGTGCAGGAAGGTGCCGGTGAGACTTCCGGCTGCGGACGGTGCAGGGCCCCGGAACCGGCGCAGTTGGTCCCGGGGCCCGGATCAGGGGCGGACGTGTACCGCCGTTGCGGTCAGACCCGTCGCAGCACTGCCACGACCTTGCCGAGGATGGTCGCCTCGTCGCCGGGAATCGGCTGGTACGCGGAGTTGTGGGGCAGCAGCCACACGTGTCCGTCCTCGCGCTTGAAGCGTTTGACCGTGGCCTCACCGTCCAGCATGGCCGCCACGATGTCGCCGTTCTCTGCGACCGGCTGGCGGCGCACTGTCACCCAGTCCCCGTCGCAGATCGCGGCCTCGATCATCGAGTCACCGACGACCTTCAGGACGAACAACTCGCCGTCCCCGACCAGCTGCCGGGGCAGCGGAAACACGTCCTCCACCGACTCCTCGGCGAGGATCGGGCCACCGGCGGCGATCCGGCCGACCAGCGGGACGTACGACGCGGCGGGCTTGCCCGCCGTGTCAGTGGGCTGCACGGCGGGCTGGTCGGACCCTCGGACTTCGTAGGCGCGCGGCCGGTGGGGGTCGCGGCGCAGGAAGCCCTTGCGCTCGAGTGCCATCAGCTGGTGTGCGACCGAGGAGGTGCTGGAGAGGCCGACGGCCTGCCCGATCTCTCGCATCGACGGCGGGTAGCCGCGCCGCTGCACAGAGTCCCTGATGACCTCGATCACCCGGCGCTGCCGGTCGGTTAGTCCGGAGCTGTCCGCCCGGATACCTGGAGGTCGGCCCGGCAGGGAGCGTGTGGGCTTGGGTCCCTCCTGGTTCAATGCTTCGTTCATGGCATGCACCGGCTCGAGTCGGCCCTGGGAGCGGTCCTGGGCAGTGATGATGGCACTGTCTGCGGTGGTGGTCACGTCGGCCCCTCTCGTTCGTCTCCCTGCTGGACAACGGTAGTTGCTTTCGAAAGGTTGCGCCAAACACACGTTCGAGTGAAAAATTGCGCATTGCCTGACGTGGTCGTATGTCTGGGTGTATGGCTAACGCTGCACCTGACGGCCAAACGGTGCGTCGTTGTACTTCTCACGGCCGGGGCGACGGCCTCGTGGGTCGCCGCCCAGTTTGCCATCCGGTGTCCCTTCGGCCGGGAACCGGCCCCCTGCGAGGCGTCCACGGTATCTCCGAAGGGCCCGGGGGCGATATGGGTGTGCGGCACATGCCGGCATCGGCATGACACGCGCGCCTGGCTCGAGTTTGCGGCCAACCCCCAGATCTAGTGGTTGGATGGCCATAGCGGCCCAGAAGTTGTGGTCCCCCGGGTCCATCAGGGGTCGATCATCGCCTATGCTGGGCCTGCTTCGAGGGGCCCGAGGGGCCTTTGAGTTTATTGAGTCATGCGGTGAAGGAGGGTTGGAGTTCGATGTACTGCCCCTTCTGCAGACACCCCGACAGTCGCGTCGTCGACAGTCGGACGACGGACGACGGTACGTCGATCCGCAGGCGCCGCCAGTGCCCCGACTGCTCCCGTCGGTTCACGACGGTGGAGACGTGCTCGCTCATGGTGGTCAAGCGGTCCGGAGTCACCGAGCCGTTCAGTCGCACCAAGGTCATCAACGGCGTGCGCAAGGCGTGCCAGGGACGGCCTGTCACTGAGGACGCACTCGCCCAGCTCGGCCAGCGGGTCGAGGAGGCGGTGCGGGCCACCGGAAGTGCGGAACTGACCACCCACGACGTGGGGTTGGCCATCCTCGGCCCGCTGCAGGAGCTGGACCTCGTGGCCTATCTGCGGTTCGCGTCCGTGTACCGGGCGTTCGATTCGCTGGAGGACTTCGAGGCCGCCATCGCGGAACTCAGGGAAGAGACGCAGAGTCGCGCCGCGGACGACGATGACGCGGGTGAGGGGCGCGAGGGTGCCGATCGCGGGTCCGGAGGGACTGTCGAAGTCCCTGTGCCCGCCAACGCCGCCGACTGAGAAGAGGGCGGCTCGGCCCGGCCCGTCGGCGGCGGCCAGAGGCCTGTGGCGAGCGGACGCCTACGCGGTGCGCGCAACACAAGACACACACCGTGCCCCGGGAAGAACGAGGCACTTCAGGGCGTTTCAGCCCGATAGAGGGAGGCGGCATGACAGAGACGGCGAGCGGTCCGGCGCGAGGTTCCCGAGCCAAGGGAACCAAGGCCAGCAAGGGACTGCGTATCGAGCGCATCCACACCACCCCGGGCGTGCACCCGTACGACGAGGTGGTCTGGGAGCGCCGTGACGTCGTCATGACCAACTGGCGCGACGGCTCGGTCAACTTC
>CAMLJW010000532.1 GCA_946480485.1 uncultured Streptomyces sp.
GACCGCAACTCCTCGATGGTCACCACCTGGCGGGTCACCCCGGCCGGCGAGGGCAGGTCCCGCGTCGTCGTGACGACCGTGTGGAACGGCGCCGGCGGCATCGGCGGCTTCTTCGAGAAGACCTTCGCCCCCAAGGGGCTCGCCCGGATCCACGACGCGGTGCTCGCGAAGCTCGCCGCGGAGGTGGAGAAGTAACTTCTGCTGACCGGAGGTTGTCCAACTGAACGTGGCCTACAGTCCGACTCGTCTGCCGCCACCTGCGGCTCTGCCGGACCGGAAGGCGGCACCACCGTGTGAATCGGCTCTGCCGCCTTCTGCCGCCGGTCGGCGCTGCGGCCGTGCGGAGGGTACGGCCCTACGCGCGGGAGCAGGGCCATGACGTGCTGTGGTCAGAGCTCGTCGTGGACCAGAGCACCGGGCCGACGATGGCTCCCGGATTGGACTGCCGTCGAAGTGGCTGGTGCAGGGCGTACCTGAGGGCCGGTCAGAGGCCACGGGGGGGTGGGTAAACGGGGTTTCACCAGGCCAGGGCGCTCTTGGCCGGCCGCAGGGACATATGACATGGTACTGCCGTGACCAAGCGACTGACCTGCGATGTCGTGGTAGTCGGGGCCGGCATCGTGGGTGCGGCCAGTGCCCTGTACGCGGCCCGGGCGGGCCTGGCCGTCCTCCTCGTGGACCGTGGCCCGGTGGCCGGAGGCACGACCGGTGCCGGAGAGGGGAACCTGCTGGTCTCGGACAAGAAGCCAGGGCCAGAGCTCGAACTCGCCCTGCTGTCGGGGCGGTTGTGGGCCGACGTCGCCGCCGAGCCCGGTGTGGCGGAAGCGATCGAGTACGAGGTCAAAGGTGGTCTCGTCGTGTCCTCCGGGGCGGCGGGGCTCACGGCCCTGGAGGGGCTCGCCGACGGCCAGTGCAGGGCCGGAGTGAAGACCGTACCGGTCGGTGTCGACCAACTCCACGAACTGGAACCGCACATGGCGAACGGGCTGGCGGGCGGCGTGCTGTACCCGCAGGACGCCCAGGTGATGCCCACCCTCGCCGCGGCCCACCTGGTACGTCTCGCCCGGGCGGCGGGCGCCTCGCTGCGCACCGGTTGGGCGGTCACGGAAGTGCTGCGCACGGCGAAGGGAGCGGTGCACGGAGTGCGTACGTCCCAGGGGGACATCCATGCCCCGTCGGTCGTGAACGCGGCCGGTACCTGGGGCGGAGAGCTGGCCGCGCTCGCCGGGACCTTTCTGCCCGTGCTGCCCCGGCGCGGCTTCGTCCTCGTCACCGAGCCGCTGCCGCCGCGCACGGTGCGCCACAAGGTGTACGCCGCGGACTACGTGGCCGACGTGGCCAGCGACTCGGCGGCGCTGCAGACCTCGCCGGTCGTGGAGGGGACGGCTGCCGGGCCGGTGCTGATCGGGGCCGGCCGGGAACGGGTCGGGTTCGACCGTTCCTTCTCGCTGCCGGTCGCACGGGCGCTGGCGGCCGGGGCGACCCGCCTGTTCCCCATGCTCTCAGGGGTCCGCGCGATGCGCGGCTACCTCGGCTTCCGTCCGTACATGCCCGACCATCTGCCCGCGATCGGGCACGATGCGCGAGTGCCCGGCCTCTTCCACGCGTGCGGGCACGAGGGCGCGGGGATCGGACTCGCCACAGGCACCGGCCACTTGATCGCTCGGATACTGACCGAGAAGACCCCGGATCTGGACCTCACCCCGTTCCGTCCCGACCGTTTCGCCGAGGAGGACGCATGAGCTCCCCACGGTCCCCACTGTCGCCACTGCCTTCACTGTCGCCACTGGAACTGGTCCGGGCCCGGCCGGGCCCCGCCTTCACCGTCACCTTCGACGACCGCGAGATCTCCGTCCTGCCGGGTCAGACGATCGCCGCCGCGCTCTGGTCAGCGGGTATCACGTCCTGGCGTACGACTCGGGGAAGCCGCGAGCCACGCGGTGTCTTCTGCGGTATCGGCGTCTGCTTCGACTGCCTGGTGACCGTCAACGGGCGGGCGAACCAACGGGCCTGTCTGGTGCGGGCACAGGCCGGAGACGTGATTCGTACGCAGGAAGGGACCGGTCACCATGTCTGAGGGACCCCACCTCGCGGTGGTCGGCGCGGGTCCCGCCGGGCTCGCGGCCGCACTCGCCGCCGCCGTACGCGGGGTACGCGTGACCCTGGTCGACTCCGCGGCGGAGGCGGGCGGCCAGTTCTACCGTCAGCCCGCGGCGGCGCTCGGCGACCGCCGCCCGCAAGCCCTGCACCACCGGCGGCGCAGCTGGGAACGGCTCCGTGACGGCCTCGCGGCGCAGGTCGCGGCGGGGCGTGTCACACACCTGACGGATCACCATGTCTGGTTCGTGGAACCCGTCCCCGGCGGCTTCACCACGCACGCCCTCCTCGGCCCCGCGCAGGAAGATCCCGTCGCCGTCCGCGCCGACGCCGTGCTGCTGGCCACCGGCGGGTACGAGAAGGTCCTGCCGTTCCCCGGCTGGACTCTCCCCGGAGTGGTCAGCGCGGGCGGGGCGCAGGCCATGCTCAAGGGCGGGCTCGTGCTGCCGGGGCGAACCACCGTGGTGGCCGGGACCGGGCCCCTGCTGATGCCGGTGGCGGCCGGGCTCGCGGCGGCCGGTGCGCAGGTCGCCGCGCTTGTCGAGTCCGCCGACCCCAGGGCCTTCGTACGGCACGCCAGGACGCTCGCCGCGCACCCCGCCAAGCTCGCCGAAGGCGCCCGGTACGGCGCCGAGTTGGCGCGGCACCGGGTGCGGATCCACGTCCGCCACACCGTCGTCGCCGCGCACGGCACCGGCCGGCTGGACGCCGTGACCGTCGCCGCTCTCGACGGCGACGGGCGGGTCCGGCCCGGCACCGAGCGGCGCGTTCCCTGCGACACGCTCGCCGTCGGCCACGGCATGCTCCCGCACACCGACCTCGCGCAGACGCTCGGCTGCCGTCTCGACGGGCAGAACGTCGCCGTCGACGACGAGCAGCGCACCGACGTGACCGGCGTCTGGGCGGCCGGGGAGACCACCGGGATCGGTGGCGCCGCGCTGTCACAGGCCGAGGGCAGGATCGCGGGCCTCTCGATCGCGGCCCGGCTCACCTTGCGTACGCTCGAGCGACGTTCGTACGAGGCTGCCACCAAGGCCCGTACGGGACTGCGGGAGTTCTTCGCCGCACTCGACACCGTTTACGCCCCGCCGGCCCACTGGACCGAGCAGGTCACCGACGACACCGTGGTGTGCCGCTGCGAGGAGGTGCCCGCCGCCGCGATCCGGGAGGCCGTCGGCGAGCTCGGCGCGGGTGACGTCCGCACCGTGAAGCTGCTGACCCGGGCGGGGATGGGCTGGTGCCAGGGCCGGATGTGCGGCCCGGCGGTGGCCGGGCTGGCGGGGTGCGCACCGGAGCCGTCGCGGCGGCCGTTCGCACGGCCGGTGCCGCTGGGCGTTCTCGCAGGGGGCCCCACGCCACATCCACCCGGTAAGTCACGCCCTATTGATCGGATGGGACCCTCATGAGCGTCACCGAGAACCGCCCCTGGCGCGGTGTCCTCGTCGCCACCGCGCTGCCGCTCAGAGCCGACCT
>CAMLJW010000533.1 GCA_946480485.1 uncultured Streptomyces sp.
CCGGACGAGTTCAAGGGCCAGGTCGAGCTGATCGGCGAGCTGCTCGACGCGATGCACGCCGAGCGGTTCGCCATCGACGGCTTCGAGGCGGACGACGTCATCGCCACGCTCGCCACGCAGGCCGAGGCCGAGGGCTTCGAGGTGCTGATCGTCACCGGCGACCGCGACTCCTTCCAGCTGGTTTCCGAGCACACGACCGTGCTGTATCCGACGAAGGGCGTCTCCGAGCTGACGCGGTTCACACCGGGGAAGGTCTTCGAGAAGTACGGGCTGACGCCCGCCCAGTACCCCGACTTCGCGGCCCTGCGCGGCGACCCGTCCGACAACCTGCCGGGCATCCCGGGTGTCGGCGAGAAGACCGCCGCGAAGTGGATCAACCAGTTCGGGTCGTTCGCGGAGCTGGTCGAGCGCGCCGAGGAGGTCAAGGGCAAGGCCGGGCAGAACCTCCGCGACCACTTGGAGGCGGTCAAGCTCAACCGCCGGCTGACCGAGCTGGAGCGGCATGTGGAGCTGTCCAGGACGGTCGCCGACCTGGAGCGCGCCGCGTACGACCGCAAGGCATTCGCGATGGTCCTGGACACCCTGGAGATCCGTAACCCGTCGCTGCGTGAGCGACTGCTGGCCGTCGACCCGGGGGCCGAAGAGCCCGACTCCCATCAGGTCGTCGCGGAGGGCGTGGCACTGGACGGTGCGGTGCTCGGCGCGGGCGAGCTGAATCCGTGGCTCGAGGAGCACGGCAACGCGGCCCTTGGTGTCGCCACGGTCGACACCTGGACGCTCGGTACGGGCGCGGTGGCCGAGGTGGCGCTCGCCGCGGCCGCCGGGCCCGCCGCGTGGTTCGACCCGTCGCAGCTGGACGAGGTCGACGAGAACGCGTTCGCCAAGTGGCTCGCCGACCCGCACAAGACCAAGGTTCTGCACAACGCCAAGGGCGCCATGCGGGTCTTCGCCGAGCACGGCTGGAGCATCGCCGGTGGCTCCATGGACACCGCGCTCGCCGCCTACCTGGTCAAGCCCGGACGCCGCTCCTTCGACCTCGAGGGCCTGTCGCTCGAGTATC
The DNA here is from genome assembly GCA_946480485.1 of uncultured Streptomyces sp. Next base: position 1,061 of record CAMLJW010000533.1, read on the forward strand.
TCCACCGTGAGCTGGCGCCCACCGCCGCGGCCGACGGGCAGCTCGCCTTCGGCGCAGACGAAGAGGCCGAGGCCGATGCCCTGATGGTGCAGGCCCGCGCCGTCCTCGACCTCGGCGAGGCCTTCGGCGACCGGCTGAAGGAGGTTGGCGCGGCCGATCTGCTGCGTGACATGGAGCTGCCGACGTCGGCGCTGCTCGCCCGCATGGAGCGGCACGGCATCGCCGCGGACCGGGCGCATCTGGAAGCCATGGAGCAGATGTTCGCGGGCGCGGTGCAGCAGGCCGTGAAGGAGGCGCACGCGGCTGCCGGGCACGAGTTCAACCTGGGCTCGCCCAAGCAACTTCAGGAAGTCCTCTTCGGCGAACTGGGCCTGCCCAAGACGAAGAAGACGAAGACGGGCTACACGACGGACGCGGACGCCCTCGCCTGGCTGGCCACCCAGACCGACAACGAACTGCCGGTCATCATGCTCCGCCACCGCGAACAGGCCAAGCTGCGTGTGACGGTCGAGGGGCTGATCAAGCAGATCGCCGCGGACGGCCGCATCCACACCACCTTCAACCAGACGGTCGCCGCCACGGGCCGCCTGTCCTCCACGGATCCGAACCTCCAGAACATCCCGGTCCGCACGGACGAGGGTCGCGCGATCCGCCGCGGCTTCGTCGTCGGTGAGGGCTTCGAAACCCTCATGACCGCGGACTACAGCCAGATCGAGCTGCGTGTAATGGCCCATCTCTCCGAGGACGAGGGCCTTTTGGAGGCATTCACTTCGGGGGAGGACCTGCACACCACGGTGGCCTCACAGGTGTTCTCCGTGGAGCGGTCCGCGGTCGACGCGGAGATGCGACGCAAGATCAAGGCCATGTCGTACGGCCTGGCGTACGGTCTGTCGGCCTTCGGCCTGTCCCAGCAGCTGAACATCGACGCCGGCGAGGCGCGGGCGCTGATGGATACCTACTTCGAGCGTTTCGGAGGTGTCCGGGACTACCTGCGCCGGGCCGTGGACGAGGCGCGGGCCACAGGCTACACGGAGACGCTGTTCGGCCGCCGCCGCTACCTCCCCGACCTGAACAGCGACAACCGTCAGCGCCGCGAGACTGCCGAGCGCATGGCGCTGAACGCGCCCATCCAGGGCACCGCCGCCGACATCGTCAAGATCGCCATGCTGCACGTCGACCGCGCACTGACCGAGGCGAACCTCAATTCCCGCATGCTCCTTCAGGTCCACGACGAAGTCGTCCTCGAAATCGCCCCGGGGGAGCGGGTCTTGGCCGAGGAACTTGTCCGCCGCGAAATGGCGAACGCAGTGCGTCTGAGGGCACCGCTCGACGTGTCCGTGGGCTCCGGCCACGACTGGGAGTCGGCGGCGCACTAGTCTTCTGAGTCAGGAATTCTGTTCATATATGTAGGCTAGCGGCATGGCTCGTATGGGGCGGCCGAAGGCCGAGTTGACGCTGTCGGACGAGGAACGAGCCGTGCTCGAGGGGTGGGTGCGGCGTCGTTCCACGCCGCAGGCGTGGGCTTTGCGCTGTCGGATCATCCTGGCGTGCGCGGAGGGCGCCTCCAACAAGGACGTTGCTGCCCAGCTCGGTTCGACACCTCATGCAGTGGGCCGGTCGGCGGGCCCGTTTCGTCGAGCACCGGATCGCCGGCCTGGGGGACATGCCACGTTCCGGCGGTCACAGGACGGTGGCGGACGAACAGGTCGCTGCGGTCGTCACCAAGACGCTGGAATCGAGACCGAAGAATGCCACGCACTGGTCGACACGGGCGATGGCGAAGGAGACGGGCTTGTCGCAGTCGACGGTGTCCCGGATCTGGAGGGCATTCGGCCTGCAGCCGCACCGCTCGGAGACGTTCAAACTGTCGACCGATCCATACTTCATCGACAAGGTCCACGACGTCGTGGGCCTCTACCTGGACCCGCCGGAGCGGGCGCTGGTGTTCTGCGTGGACGAGAAATCGCAGATCCAGGCGCTGGACCGGTCCCAGCCCGTACTGCCGATGATGCCCGGAGTCCCCGAACGGGCCACCCACGACTACGTCCGCGCCGGCACCACGACCCTCTTCGCGGCCCTGGAGGTAGCCACCGGAAAGGTGATCGGTTCACTGCACCGCCGCCACCGAGCCCAGGAGTTCAAGAAGTTCCTGAGCAAGCTCGACAAGGAGGTGCCGGGCCTCGAGATCCACCTCGTGCTGGACAACTACGCCACCCACAAGACACCCGCCATCAAGAACTGGCTACTCGCACACCCTCGCTTCCACCTGCACTTCACCCCCACCGGATCATCCTGGCTCAACCTCGTCGAGCGATGGTTCGCCGAGCTCACGAACAAGCAGATACGGCGAGGCGTCCACAAGACCGTCCAGGCCCTAGAGAAGGACATCCGCACCTGGATCGCCGCTTGGAACAGCGACCCCAAGGCCTACGTCTGGACGAAGACCGCAGACGAGATTCTCGAACGCCTCGCCGCATATCTGAACAGAATTCCTGACTCAGAAGACTAG
>CAMLJW010000534.1 GCA_946480485.1 uncultured Streptomyces sp.
CACCGTCGAGCTCGACCGGGATGTCGGCGACACGACGAGCGGGGATGTCAGCCGGACCCGGGACGACAGCAGCGCGGGCGCGGTACGGCCCTTGCCGCACAGCGCACCCCGGTTCACGGGGAAGTCCGGGCGCTCCACCACGTCGACCACGTTGCCGCTCCCGTCGGGCGCGGGCGTCAGGTTCATACCGCACTGCAGGGCGCAGTACGGGCAGTGGGTGGGCGTCACGGAGGTCTGCATACCGCCCAGCGTGCTTCGAGCGTGTTACGCACCGCAGCGCGTCCCGTTACACGGCAGGCACGGGGACCTCCCCGCGCGGTCCGGGCGGGCGTGAGGGCGGTGGGCGGCGATGGACGCACTTCTTCCCCCCTGCTCCCGGCTGCTCCCGCACCCTCCCCACCTGCTCCCACCCGTATGTCGCCGCCCTACGTGGCGAAGGTCGCGCTGGTGACCGAAGACACCGCGGGCCCCGGTTCACCGGCCGCCGGCCAGTGCCTCCCCGACCCCCGGTTCCTTCGGCCCGAGGAACCGGGGGTCGGGCTCGAACAGCGCCTCCGCCGCCGCCTTGCCCGCCGCGACCAGCTCCCGTACGCCGCCGTAGTACCAGGTGGCGTCGTGGCGGTCGTCCACCCCGACGCCGTACGACGTGACGCCCGCCTCCCGGCACAGCGCCACCGCCCGCCGGATGTGGAAGCCCTGGCTGATGAGCACGGCCCTGCCGACGCCGAAGATCTTCTTGGCGCGGACGCAGGAGTCCCAGGTGTCGAAGCCGGCGTAGTCACTGACGATGCGGGCGTCGGGGACGCCGTGCCGTGTGAGGTACGCACGCATGGCGTCCGGCTCGTCGTAGTCCTCGCGGCTGTTGTCGCCGGTGACCAGAACGACCTCGATACGGCCCTCACGGTACAGCTTCGCGGCCGTGTCGAGGCGGTGGGCGAGGTAGGGGGAGGGCTCGCCGTCCCACAGGCCGGCGCCGAAGACGACCGCGACCCCGGTGCGCGGCACGTCCGCCGCCGTCCGGAGCCGGTCACCCGTCGTGGTGAACATCCAGGTGGCGGGCAGCAGCCCGAGCACGCACAGCAGCATCAGTGCCTGCACAGCCCGCCGCTGCCCGGTACGGGTGCGCGGCAGCCGCGGTCGGCGGACGGTCAGGTGCGGCAGGCGCATGCGGTGTCCTCCAGGTCCCCGGTCGGTCGGCCGAAGCACCGACCCGAACGCCGTTCCGAGTGCGGACCCGAATGCCGTTTGGAGCGCCGGTTCGAAATTCGGTCCGAACGCCGCTCGGGTTCGGCGATTCGACAGTCAGGGACGCCGTGCAAGGCGATCCGGTTCACGGTTCGCGGTGTGACCGATCCCACTCGTAGTGGTGTACTCGCAGGTCAGGGCACCTCACACGCCCCGTACACCCCACCGTGAACCGCCGGAAAACACCCGTCATTCTCACGCAACGGGACGGCAACCTCCTCGCGCCACCATCGGTTCATGATGGCGTCGAACCCTCCTCGCGACGAGTCCAAGCCCCGCTCCGGCGGCCAGCCGCTGCGTGGCGCCCACCTCGACAGTACGGCACAACTCATGAACCGGATCACCAGCCGGCTCGGCAGCCGGCTCGGCCTCGTCCCGCCCGACGGCACGCGGCGTCCCGCGCCGCCCGCGCTCGTCCTCGTGGGCCACGGCAGCCGTGACCCGCGAGCCCTGAGCACCATCCGTGCCCTCGTGGAGAAGGTCCGCGAGCTGCGCCCCGACCTGCCCGTGCACCTCGGCCACATCGAGCTGAACGAGCCCCTGCTGCCCGACACGCTCGCCTCGCTGGGCACCGCCGAAGCCGTGCTCGTCCCCCTCCTGCTCAGCCGGGGCCACCACGTCAAGCGGGACATCCCCGAAGCCGCGGCCGACTCCGCGGCGCGCACCCGCGTCGCCGCGCCGCTCGGCCCGCACCCCCTGCTCGTGGAGACGCTGTACGAGCGGCTCGTCGAGGCCGGCTGGCGGACCCGGACGAGGCAGACCGCCCGCCGCTCCAGCGGGATCGTGCTCGCCGCCGCCGGCTCCCGGGACCCCGACGCCGCCGTCGACACCCGGCGCACCGCCCAGCTCCTCGCCGAGCGCCTCGGTGTGCCCGTCGTCCCGGCGTACGCTTCCGCCGCCGCGCCCACCGTCCCGCACGCCGTGCGCGCGCTCGCAGCCCGTGGCCGCCACCGGGTCGCGATCGCCTCGTACTTCACCGCTCCCGGACGTTTCGCCACCGAGTGCGCCCAGGCCGCCCCCTGGATCGCAGCCGCCCCGCTCGGCGCGCACCCGGCGATGGCCCGCCTCATCGTGCACCGCTACGACCAGACGATCGCCGCCTCCGTGCCCACCCCGGAGCGCCGGCTGGCCTCGGCCTGAGGCAGGCGCTCGACCCCCTCTCTCGACCCGCTCTCCGTGCCTCGCTTGTCAATCCCTGCGTTTACTGTCAGGGCATGGCAGGCACTGCACCGAAGGAACCCCAGGCAACCCAGAAACCCCAAGCACCCCAGGCACCCCACCCACCCCATGCACACGAAGACCACGCCACGCCGCACGGATACAACGAAACGGCCGTCGAGCGGTGGGCCGTCGAGCCGGACAAGCGGCCCGGGCGCACCGCCTTCCAGCGCGACCGCGCGCGGGTGCTGCACTCCTCCGCGCTGCGTCGCCTCGCGGGCAAGACCCAGGTGGTCACGCCGGGCACGCGCAGTGAGGCGTGGGACGCCAGCCCCCGTACCCGGCTGACGCACTCCCTGGAGTGCGCCCAGGTCGGCCGCGAGCTGGGCGCGGCCCTCGGCTGCGACCCGGACCTCGTCGAGGCGGCCTGCCTCTCGCACGACCTGGGCCACCCGCCCTTCGGGCACAACGGTGAGCAGGCGCTGAACGAGTTCGCGGAGGACTGCGGCGGCTTCGAGGGCAACGCGCAGTCGCTGCGGCTGCTGGCCCGCATCGAGCCCAAGCGCTTCGCGCGCGCTCCCGAGACGGGTGATCTCGTCAGTGTCGGCCTCAATCTCACCCGCGCCGCCCTTGACGCCGCCACCAAGTACCCCTGGCCGCGTGGCGCACACCCGGCCGACCCCACGTCACCGAAGTTCGGGGTGTACGAGGACGACCGGCCGGTCTTCGACTGGGTCCGCAAGGGCGCCCCCGGCCACCGCATCTGCTTCGAGGCGCAGGTCATGGACTGGTCGGACGACGTGGCGTACTCGGTGCACGACGTCGAGGACGGTCTGCACGCGGGCCACATCGACCCGGGCTGCCTGCACGCGGAGCCCGAGCGGCAGACGGTCTTCGCGGTGGCGATCGGGCGGTACGTCCCCGAGGACACCGACCCCGCCGAGCTCGCCGAGGCCCTCGACCGGCTTCTGGACCAGGACTGGTGGCCGCACGGCTACGACGGATCGGCCGTGGCACAGGCCCGCCTGAAGGACGCCACGAGCCAGCTCATCGGCCGTTTCTGCCTGGCCGCCGAGGCAGCGACGCGGGCGACGTACGGCGGCGGGCGCCTCACCCGGTACGCCGCCGAACTGGTCGTACCGAGAAGC
>CAMLJW010000535.1 GCA_946480485.1 uncultured Streptomyces sp.
CGGCCCCGGCCGGGACACGCGGCCCGGCCGGGGCCTGGTCCCGCCCGCCCCCAGAGTTCACGGGGTGCGGGGACGGGCGGGGGTCATAGCAGCCGGGCCATCGCTGCCGGCAGGAAAAGGTCGCGTGTCCGGTGCTCGGCCCAAACCTGTGCCGAGTCGCCACCGCCGCGGCGCTGGTAGTCCTTGCACCACTCGCAGTCGGGGTGCGGAGCGGGGACCTCGCCTGGGTGAGCGGACACCACGTGCCGCGAGAGCGCGAATTGCAGACGCACGGCGCCGTCATAGAAGGGGTCTGCCTCCGCCGTGGCGATGGCGCTGGGGAACTGCTGGAGGAGTTCGGTGCACGTGTCGCATGCCCACATGAACGGCGGGGGGAAGGGCCACTCGTCGTTCATGTCTGGAGGCCGCCGGTCAGGTTTTCGTAGTGGTCGCATAGTGCGAGTACGGAGCGGGCGAGTCGCTGGGCGCGTTTCACTTCGGAGACGAGGCCGACCTTCTGGGTCGCGGTGGGGATTTCGTCGAGGCGGAGGCGGGCTTCCTCGATTCCGGCCAGTGCGACTTTTGCGGGGGTGTCGTCGTGTGGGAGGCGGCCTGTCAGGTTCTCGACTTCCGGGATCATCAGCATGAGGTTGCCGCGGTAGAGGAGGGTGAGGGTCTGGACGTCCTCGTAGCGGGGCAGTGGCGTGTTCTCGCCGAGTAGTTCGGCTGCGGCGGCGCGCATTACTTTGATGTCGGGTGGGCGCGGGTCCTGGTCTTCAGTGGCCCGTGCGGGGGCTGTAGGTTGCTTCACGCGGCGCTCCTCAGCAGCGTTGGCCACGCCCCGGGAGGCCTCTCCGCCTCGCCGGGGTTTGCCGTACCAGGCGACGCTAGGGACGCGGCGTGCGACATCTCCAGCAGCCGCACGACGATGTCGCCGAGGCTCGGCTTGGAGGCGTTCATCGTCACCACGCCTTCCTCGGCGGGGAGGCCAGGCGCCAGGTCTGCTCGTCCTCGGGCAGCACGTACGCGCGTACGAGAACGCCGTCGATGGATCCGCCCTCGACGGCCGGTGGCGCGGGGTGCTGCCCCCTGTTCCTGACTCGCCGCAGGCGCGCCCCGGCGAGGAGTGCAGCCCACACCTCAGGTGAGGGATTGCTTTCGATCGGGAGCCCACTGGTCCTGCTCGGTGCGTCCTTCCAATGGGCACTCGTCAGCATCTGGCCGTCCATGGCGGCACCTTCCCTATACGCTCAGTTTCAAGGTGACTACCTGGAAGGTAGAAAACCGCAGCCGCACTCTGAAGCGACTGGCGGTACGGGTGAGTTGCCGCAGCATGCGGAGAAGGGAGGCCTCATGCCGCCGGGTTCGGGAACAACCCTGACTGGCCGTCAGGGTTCGCCCTCGCGCCCCCGTATGGGGATCATTTCGGGCTACGTCTTCCGGGTGATACGCGAGCAGATGGGCCAGACCCAGGAGGCCGTCGCGGAGCGTCTTCGGGTCTCGGTCGACACCATCGCAGGCTGGGAGTCCGGTCGTCGCCCCCTCACCTCCGTGCCCGTCGGACAGATGCTCACGCACCGTCACCGGCTGATGCAGATGGGTACCGCGCCTACGCTCTTGCAGGCGCTTGAGCGCGCGATGGAGGCAGACGTCCTTCTGACTAGCGCGCTGGACGAGCAGACCCCAGTCGAGGAGAGCCCACTGGGCGCGTTGGTCATGCAGCGCGACCTGGTCGAGGTGCTGGCGTGGCCGCTGAATAGCGTCCCGCCTCAGCCAGTCCGTGATCTTCCGTCCCCTCCGCGGCCGCGCCGCGGCCCCGTCCCCCCAGCGCCGGAGCTGCCACCTGCCGACCGGCGGCGCTTCTTCAAGCGGATGCGCGACACCGCCGAGCAGGCCCGCAGCCAGGGGCAGTTCCTCCTACGCCGCCAAGCCCTCTACCTGTCCGGCTACGACGACCAAGCTGACACCCCGGAGTGGCTTGCGTATCAGCAGGGCACAGAGCGGCCAACTGACTGGCTCACCAGCTGGCTCAATGCCCGCTCCGTCGCGGCCGTCGCGGCCCGGCAAGGGGACCGAGCCCGTATGAGCTGGTTCATCGACACAGCTCTTACGGACGACGCCAGCGAGGCTGCGAACCTGAACTACTGGGCGTACTGGCTGGGCGAACACCCTCACCTCGAACTATCCGACGACTTCATCGCTGACCGGGCCTCTGGCCCGTGGCCAGGGGACAAGATCCTCGCGCACCTCGCCCAGGGACTTGCACCTCACCATGGCTACGTCGACCTCAACATCCACACCGTGTGGTCCCTCCTCCAGGTCCGGCCCAACCTGCTGCGTTCCGGTGCAGCGTCGCGAGCCCTTCGTGACCGGCTGCCCGTGATGTTGGATGGCGGGGAGCTGTCGGCGCGGGGGCGCCGGGAGCTGGAGAACATCCGGTATGCGATCCGCCTCGCAGAGGCGTAAGAGGAGGCCGACAGTGGCAGATGACCTGTCCTCCGTGGCGAAGTTCATGTTCGAGGCCGGAACGCTCAAGCAGACCAAGCGCACCGGCTGGTGGATGGCCGGCGTGCGGGACCCAGAGTCGGTCGCCGAGCACTCCTGGCGCACGTCGCTCATCGCGACAATCATTGCGAGGCTGGAGGGTGCTGACCCCGCGCGGGCGGCGTTCCTTGCGGTGTGGCACGACTCGCAGGAGACGCGCACTGGGGACGTGAACCACCTCGGCAAGAAGTACGCCACGGAGGCGGACCCAGAATTGGTCACCGCCGATCAGGTCGATGGAATGCCCGAGGTCTTGGCCTCGGCCGTACGGGACCTCGTCGCCGAGTACGAGGCGAAGGAGTCTGCCGAGGCGATCTGTGCGCGGGACGCGGACAAGCTGGAGTGCATGGTGCAGGGCATCGAGTACCGGGCCCAGGGGTACGAGCTGGCCCAGCGGTGGATCGACAACAGCCGCAGTCGGCTCGTCACGAAGACGGCCAACGAGCTCGCGGACCAGCTGCTGGCGATGGATCCCCTGGATTGGCTGCGCAGCACCTTGGGCGAGAGGTGCTAATCCGGACATGACAAAGGCGCCCCCTGCACGGCCGCGTGGACCGTGCAGGGGGCGCTGTGTTGGCGTGGGCTACGGGTATTGGCGGCGTTGCGGGTCGAGGGCCGCAGCCTGCGGGCTGCTGCCGTTGCCGGGCTCGGGGTCGGGTGCGCCGTCGCGGCGGCAGACGAGGGCGTCCGGGTCGTAGGACGGGGCCTGCAACGAGTATCCGCCAGGGCAGCCGGGGCCAGCCGGACCCTCCTCCCCAGCGTCGCCCTTCTCACCACGCTCACCCTGCGGGCCCTGAGCACCGGTCTCGCCCTGGGGGCCGGCGGGTCCGGGTTCGCCCTGTGGTCCTGGCGGTCCGGCTTCTCCGTCGGCGCCAGGCGCGCCGGTCTTACCGACACCGTCGCTGCCGTCGGTCCCATCCTGCCCGGACCGGCCGGGTGATCCGGGCCGGCCCTGGGACCCTGCCTCACCCTTGGGTCCTCGAGGCCCGGGGATCGGTACGGGCACGCGGGCCCGGTCGTCCA
>CAMLJW010000536.1 GCA_946480485.1 uncultured Streptomyces sp.
CCGAGCAGCAGCAGATTCAGCGCCCCCAGCCACACCCCGCGCGGATCCCGGTCGGCCACCGGCCCGTCCACGAGCCACTTCAGGACGAGCGGAATCATCAGCCCCGTACACGACGCGACGACCGCGACGAACGCCGCCGTGAACAGCCGGACGCGCACGGGGCGCACGTACGGCCACAGGCGCAGCAGGGTCCGTACGACGGAACGGTCGGGGCGGTGCGAGCGGTCGCTCTGGGGGGACTGATCGGCCTGGGTCGACTGGTCGGCGAGATCCTTGGTCACGGCGGGTGTGGTGGACATCAGGAGCGAGCCTACGGTTCGGCACTGACAACGCCCACCGGGTTTTGGCCGCACCCGCTCCGGTCCGTTGGCCCCGGGACCGGGTCTTCCACGGGGCGCAGGCCGCCCGTGGAGTCGTACCGCCGCTCGCGGAGTCGCGCCCGCTATCAGCCGATCGGCTGATAGCGCTGCGAGCGTGACGGCCGCCGAGACCCCGCCGGGGGCCCTTCACCCCCACCACCGGCAGCCCCCCTCGCGTCGTCCTCCCACTGTTCTGCCCAGACCCGGGCTCGCACTTACGTTTCCCCAGGAGGGGGCCTGTCGTTGGGCTTCACGTGATGCACGCACAGAGGCGCGCGTGGCGCGCAGGGGCCGCTCTGGCCGCCGTACTGACATGGGCAGGCCTGTTGGCCGGAGCCTCGGGATGCACCTCGAACGGGGTCGACGGGCTGATCGGCAAGCCCCGCTCGCCCGAGGACGCGATCCGCGTCTGGCCGGACGACGGCGACAAGGCCGTACGCCGGGACGAGAAGCTGAGGGTGCGGGTGTCGGACGGGCGGTTGGAGTCCGTGAAGGTGGCCAAATCCCAGGACGCACAGGAGTCCCGGGTTCCCGGCCGGATCGACAAGGACGGCATGACCTGGCGGCCGGACCGCGACAGGCTGGCGCTGGCGGCCAAGTACACGGTGGACGCGGTGGCACTCGACGGACACGGGCGGCGGGTGGCGCGGCACGTGACGTTCAGGACGTACGTCCCCGACAAGCGGTTCATCGGATACGTCACCCCCGAGAACCGGTCGACCGTCGGCACCGGAATGATCATCTCCCTGGAGTTCAACCGCAAGATCCAGAACCGTGCCGCCGTCGAGCGCGCGATCCAGGTGCGGGCCAGTTCCGCCGTCGAGGTCCGCCCGCACTGGTTCGGCCGCGACCGCCTGGACCTCCGCCCCGAGAAGTACTGGAAGCCGGGCACGAAAGTCACGGTCCGGCTGCGGCTGCGGGACGTCGAGGCCGCGCCCGGTGTGTACGGGCTCCAGGACAAGAGCTTCTCCTTCACCGTCGGCCGCAGCCAGGTCAGTCTTGTCGACGCCGCGAAGCACACCATGGAGGTACGCCGCGACGGCCGCCTCCTCGACACGGTGCCGATCACCGCGGGTGCCCCCGGGTCGACCACGTACAACGGGAAGATGGTGGTCACCGAGATGCTCGAGGTGACCCGGATGAACGGAGCCACAGTCGGGTTCACGCGCGCCGACGGGACGAGCGAGTACGACATCCCCGACGTCCCGCACGCGATGCGGCTCACCAACTCCGGGACCTTCCTGCACGGCAACTACTGGGCGCGGGGCGTGTTCGGCGACGCCAATGTCAGCCACGGTTGTGTGGGCCTGCGTGATGTGAAGGGCGGCAGCTCCGTGACCCCGGCGGGCTGGTTCTTCGACCGCAGCCTCATCGGTGACGTCGTCCACGTGGTGAACAGCGATGACAAAAAGGTCGCTCCTGACAACGGACTTGGAGGGTGGAACATGTCATGGCAGGAGTGGAAAGCAGGCTCCGCGCTGAACGGCCCGGTGCTGTGACTCAGCACACCGGGCCATTGTCGTTAGCCCCCGTTAACCTGCACTCATGACTGTGCATCTGAAAGTCGCCGAAGGTGTCGGCACGATCCGCCTCGACCGTCCGCCGATGAACGCTCTGGACATCGCCACGCAGGACCGGCTCAAGGAGCTCGCGGAGGAGGCCACGCGTCGCGAGGACGTGCGTGCGGTGGTCCTCTACGGCGGCGAGAAGGTGTTCGCGGCGGGCGCGGACATCAAGGAGATGCAGGCCATGGACCATACGGCGATGGTCGTACGCTCCCGGGCCCTGCAGGTCTCCTTCACCGCCGTGGCCCGCATCCCCAAGCCGGTGGTCGCCGCGGTCACCGGCTATGCGCTGGGCGGCGGCTGCGAGTTGACGCTGTGCGCTGACTACCGCATCGCCGCGGACAACGCGAAGCTGGGCCAGCCGGAGATCCTGCTCGGCCTGATCCCCGGCGCGGGCGGCACCCAGCGCCTGGCCCGCCTGATCGGCCCCTCCAAGGCCAAGGACCTCATCTTCACCGGCCGTATGGTCAAGGCCGACGAGGCGCTCTCGCTGGGCCTGGTGGACCGGGTCGTGCCGGCCGACGAGGTGTACGAGCAGGCGCACGCCTGGGCCGCCAGGCTCGCGCAGGGGCCGGCGCTCGCGCTGCGGGCCGCCAAGGAGTCGGTGGACGCGGGGCTGGAGACGGACATCGAGACCGGGCTCGCGGTGGAGCGCACCTGGTTTGCGGGGCTGTTCGCGACGGAGGACCGGGAGCGGGGGATGCGGAGCTTCGTGGAGGAGGGTCCTGGGAAGGCGAAGTTCCTCTGAAGGAGGACCGGGAGGACCGGGAGGACCGGGAGGACCGGGAGGACGCGGAGGATGGGGAGGACGGGGACCATCGAATGGCGCGGAAACGGTGGGTTCCCAGGGGGTATTCCCTTGGAACGGCCCCCTGGGGCGCTTGGGGCGGCGATGATGGGGTCATGGCGGGGCTGGAAAATATGGGACAGTCGCGGCGGCACGCGAGTGCGACCGCGGCACGTTGGTCATCCGGTTTCGAGGACGAACACGCACTCAGTTCGCTGGAGTTGTTCGGCGACCCGACCGCGGGCGAGGTTCCGTTGCCGTCTTGTCGCGAGTCGGCGGCGACCGCGCGCCGGCTGACCCAGTTCGTGGCACTGCGCCAGTGGGGGCTCTCCCCGAAGACGACCGAGGACGCTGTGTTGCTGGTCTCCGAACTCGTCGGCAACGCCGTGCGGCACACCGGCGCCCGCGTCTTCGGGCTGCGTATGCGGCTTCGCCTGGGCTTGCTCCGCGTCGAGGTCCGCGACCCCTCCCGCGGCCTGCCCTGTCTCATGCCCGTCCAGGGGATGGACCTCAGCGGCCGCGGCCTGTTCCTCGTCGACGAGCTCTCCGACCGCTGGGGCGTCGATCTGCTGCCCCGCGGCAAGAGGACGTGGTTCGAGATGCGCGTAACCGAGCACTGACGAGGCCGGGGCGCGGTGAGCTGCGAGCCGTGCCCGCACCTCGTGCCACGACCCGCGCCCTCCGTCAAACAGTTCAATGACCGTTATTCGCCGCGAAACGTCCTTAAATGGCAGGTGTGACCACGACCGACCGCAGGGCGGCCCTCCGGGTGGCTGCGGGGCTCGCCGCGGCCGGCGCGCTCGCCGGGTGTTCCACGACCGGC
>CAMLJW010000537.1 GCA_946480485.1 uncultured Streptomyces sp.
ACGAAGCCTCCCAGGCCCACCTCGCCGCCTTCGGCGAAGCCCTCGACGCCCTCCCTCTCCTCGCACCCCAGACCCTGCGGCCCCAACTCCGAGAGGCAGCGACCGCGTTCGAGCGCGCCACCCGCTCCCGCATCCGAGCCGAACACCACCACGCCCGCGCCCTGCGCGGTGCAGTACGCGCCATGCTCCGCGAGCCCGCCCCCAAAAACGGCGCCGCCCTGGCGATGTTCCTCGACGCCGCAATCCTCGTGGTCGTTGCCGCTGCCCGCTGGCACCAGCTCCGTCACCACGACCAGCAGGTCGCCGCCGCCCAGCAGACTCTGCTCCACCTCCAGGCTGCCTACGGCCAAGCTGCAGCCGCACCCCTGGCCGCCCTCGCGCAGCGCCAGCCACCCCAGCAGGCCGTGGAGCGGCAGATCCGCCGCCTACGCCAAGTCGTGCCCGAGCATGCGGAGCAGATCATCGAAGACCCCGCTTTCGCGGCTCTCACCACCGCCCTCGCCGAGGCAGAAGCAGCAGGACACGACCCGGAACGGCTCCTCCAGCAAGTCGCCGACCAGCCCGCCCTGAACGACGCCCGCCGCCCCGCACGAGTCCTGGCCTGGCGCATCCAACGCCTCAGCGAAAGGCCGGCACCCAGCACACAAGCCCGGGCAGCACAAGCCCACAGCCCAGCCTGGGCCGACAGCGCAGCACGGCGCCCCGACGCTCCAGAGCACACGGCAGCAGCCGCCCCGGCCCCGCAGCCGCCACAGGCACGGCGGCGCTGATCGCGATCGCACGGACGGCCTGGGTGTGTCCCGTCCCGTTTCACGTTCCCTTCCGGGCACCCCTTTGACCTGTGCGACAGCCCGGACGCGAGAGCCCGCGCCAACGACTGGCGCGGACTCTCGTCGAAGTCTGATGTGGGCCGTCACGCTGAAGCGCGTGCCCGGCCAGGCCACGCCCATCTTTTGGTTCTGTGGCCGGGTCGGTCGCGAAGGGTGGCGTCCCGCCAGGTGGTGTAGCGGATCACGGCGCCGGAATTCGCAGGTCATCGCCGCACTCGCCGCGGGGCGGGGCCGCACATGGCGCTGACGACAGGTCAGCCGCTGCGCGACCAGGGAGCCGTGTCCTATGGAGTGGCCGACGCGCGGCTTACCGGAACGCGTCGAGCAAGGTCGCTTACACCACGGCGCGGGACACGACCTCGCGAAGGGTCACACCGGCTCGGCCGGCTCAAGGATGTCCCTGGCATCCTCGACGACGAGTTGCAGGGGGCGCTTGAGCATCCTGAGCTGCTTGGTCCGAGACTGCTTAGCGTGCGGGAGAACGGTGCCCGTGAGTACCCGGTAGCTGCGGGTCGCCTCCCCGCCGAGACGCATGATCTCGTACGACTCAGCCACGTCTGGAAGACCCCGACCCGAGATCGTCGCCCTCCTGTGCGACGCGGACTTCAAGCGCCAGCCTGACACTAACACCTACAGCCACCGCGACGGACGCCCCTTCAGCAGGGAGGAACAGGCACTCGCCTTCACCGCAACCCGCGTCGAACTCGAAGAGGTGAGCGAACAGCTCACGCGGCACCGGGAGTACCGCCGTACATGGAAGGAAGCGCCGGAAGCCTTTCAGCGTTTCCTCGCCCCGTTCATGGAACAGCTCACCGAGAAGAACCTCGGCAATGCCGTCCAGCTCATGAGCGAGAACGACCGAACCGAGTTCGACCGGCTGCTTGGCCTCATGATCCACCCGCTTCGGCCCTTTACCCCGAACACCTTCTGACGACGGCCCGCGTCCCGCCACGACCATGCGAGGTCCATCAAGTGCGGGCGGGGACGCGCTGGGAGAAGCCAGAACAAGGCACCGCAGCACGAAGCCGGGCCTCCTCAACGGGAGGCCCGGCTTCACAGCGTGGGAAGCCCTGGAGCTGCTGGAGCGTGCAGGAGCCGGTGGCGTGTGCTCTCCGACAGCACCCGGCGCAGCACTGGTGCACTGGAGCTGAGGGAATCGGCGAACACGGCGGCAATGTCATGCGGCACGTCGGCGCAGAACGACGCCGACAGGGTGGTCACAAGGCTGCCCCGGCCTTGTCGAGAGCCTTCTCCAGGTTGGCGTCCACAAGCCCCGGCGCCCCCGAGACGAGCACCAGGATGTCGCCGGTCCGGATCGCCGTCTGCTCGACGACGCTGCGCTGCCCACCGGCGGAGTACGTGAGCAGCTCGCTCCACCGCTCGTCGCCCAGGTCGGGGGCGGCCGTCACCTGCGTACCCACGTTGACGACGGTGCTGCCCGACACCACCTGGTACGTGGGGCAGGAGACCATCGCATCGAAGATCTCCCCAATGCCCTTGGACAGTTTCGCCGCGGTGTCGCTGTACAGCTCCTCGGTCAGCTCGGGACCGACGCGAATCGCATCCGATGCGAATTGGACGCACATTGAGCTTCGTTGGCCGAGTGGCCGCGGAAAAGCTGCTGATCAGCGGATAGAGACCTCGCCGCATGCCCGCTGAGACGTTAGCCGAAGGATGAGGTTGTGTCGTTCTGCTTCACTCGATCGGATGGCTGGCCTGCCGTTCCTCTCTGGGTTTCGCATCTAATGCGAGATTCTCGCGCTCGATGCGACCTACGGAGGGTGACGAATTGGTGGGCAAGGACGGGTTGGCACCGGGGAGCGTGCGGCTGCACTTGGCCGACGGGGTGCCGCTGTTGCGGCCGGAGGCGCAGGTCTTCGAGGCGATGCTCGATGGCTGGCGGAACCAGCAGCTGGCGCGGAACCTCGCGTTATCGACCATCAACGGCCGGGAGCGGAAGGTGCGGGCATTCGCCACGCACGCGGACGCCTTTCCGTGGCGCTGGTCCGCGGCGCTGGCGGACGACTGGTTCGGCGACCTTCGGGCGGTCGGCGGCTGTGTGCGCTCGACCCTGCGCGGCCACCAGGGAGCGGTGCGGCTGTTCTGCGATTACGCCACCGACCCGGCCTACGGCTGGGCGGCCGAGTGCGAGCGCCGCTTCGGCACCCATCCGATCCAGGTGTGTCACGAGTGGAACACCGCCGTGCACATGCAGGAGTGCGAGGCCGAGGCCCCGAAACGAGCCTTCACCCGGGACGAGTTACAAGCGTTCTTCGACCACGCAGACGACGAGGTGAGCCGGGTCCGCGGACGCGGCCGCAAGGGCTGGCTTCCTGCTTTCCGCGACGCGATGCTCTTCAAGACTGCGTACGCCTACGGGCTGCGGCGCAACGAGACCCGGATGTTGGACACGGCCGACTTCAGCCGCAACCCCGAAGGGGCGGAGTTCGGCGAGTACGGCGTCTGCTACGTCCGCCACGGCAAGGCGAAGAAGGGCTCGCCCCCGAAGCGCCGCAGCGTGCTGTCCGTGTGGAAGTGGTCGGCCGAGATCCTCGAGCAGTGGGTCAGCGAGGTGAGGCCCGCGATGCGGCACGCTGACGGCCCCGCTCTGTGGCCGTCCGAACGCGGCCGACGGGTTGGACTGCAACGGCTGGACTCCCGCTTCGTCGCCTACCGCGACGACCTCGGCCTAG
>CAMLJW010000538.1 GCA_946480485.1 uncultured Streptomyces sp.
CGTGGTCGCCCAGCAGAACCATGTAAACTACAACCGCAACTCGGAGAAGGCGACCGTCGACGCGTACGACGGCACGGCCAACCTCTACGCGTGGGACGAGAAGGACCCGGTCCTGAAGACGTGGAAGAAGGCGTTCCCGGGCACGATAAAGGCGAAGGCCGACATTCCGCCCGAGCTGAAGGAGCATCTGCGCTACCCGCAGGACCTGTTCAAGGTGCAGCGCGAGCAACTGGGTGTCTACCACGTCACCAACGCCGACCAGTTCTACAACGCGAGTGACGTGTGGCAGGTGCCCAACGACCCGACGAGCCGAAACGACCACGTCGCCGTACCGCCGTACTACCTGTCGCTGAAGATGCCCGGCGACGACCAGCAGCGGTTCTCGCTCACGACCACCTTCACCCCGAGCGGACGACCAAATCTGTCCGCGTACATGGCGGTGGACGCCGATGCGACCAGCGACCAGTACGGCAAGATGCGGCTGCTCAGAGTCACCGGCGAGTCCGAGGTGGACGGACCGGTGCAGTGGCAGAGCAAGTTGAGCTCGATCCCGGCGGTCCAGGAGTTCACGCGGAACGCGGAGACATCGAAGTCGAACATGATCTTCGGCAATCTGCTCGCGGTGCCCATGGACGCCGGATTCCTGTACGTCGAACCCATCTATGTGCAGGGCAGCAACGCCGAGTATCCGCTGCTGAAGAAGGTCGCGGTGTCGTTCGGAGGCAAGACCGCCTTTGAGGACACCCTCGGCGAAGCGTTCGACAAGGTCTTCGAAACGGAGGGCACGACTCCCAAGCCACCGGGCGAGGGCACCACCGAGCCACCGCCCACGACGGGCAATCCGACGGTCCAGCAGGCGCTCGACGCCGCCCAGAAGGCCTACGACCAGGGCCAGGAAGCCCTCAAGAAGGGCGACTGGGAGGCGTACGGCCGCGCCCAGAAGGATCTCCAGGAAGCGCTGCAGCGGGCCGAGGCGGCCCAGTCGCAGGCGGACAGCACCGGCGGTGGCAGCGGCGGCAACAACGACAACGACAACAACGGCAACGACAACGAAGAGAGCGGTGGTAGCGGCTGAGCAGCGGCTGAGCCGAATGACCGTCCCGCGCCGTGATACGGTTGCCGAACAACGGCGCGGGGTGGAGCAGCTCGGTAGCTCGCTGGGCTCATAACCCAGAGGTCGCAGGTTCAAATCCTGTCCCCGCTACTGAAGTCGAAGGGCCCGAATCCTCAAGGGGATTCGGGCCCTTCGACGTACGCGCAACACAGGTGAGTCCCCGGCCTGACCAGTGCTGTTGCGGCGAAGGTCGCTCCCTGTGGGGAGAGTTGCGAAATCTGTGTTTCACTTGCCTCTCTGTTCGCATGTCGACAAAACGCTGAAGTGACCTCACTGGCTGCGGTATACCAGGTGTACCAGGTTGCAGGTGGTGCGACGATGGACGTTATGGGGGACAAGGCAACTCTGTTGGAGACAGGGCGGTTTGTGCAGCCCTCCGACCGGGACGAGACCGGCGAGGCTGTGGAGGAGGCACGCAGGCGGCTCGCTGCGGAAGCCGGCGACGTCGAGGCGATGAGCGTCCTCGGAGCCATGCTGCTGCGCCGCGGCGATTTCGACGGGGCCGAGCCTCAGTTGCGTGCTGCCACCGCAGCCGGTGACCGTGCCGCCGCCAACAACCTGGGTGTCCTCCTGCATCAGCGCGGATACGCCGACGAGGCCGCCGGCTGGTGGCGGATCGCCGCCGTCGCCGGATCTGCGGCCTCCGCGCACGCGCTCGGGCGCCATCATCGCGAGCGCGGGGACGAGCCCGCCGCCGAGTACTGGCTGCGCCAGTCCGCCGAGCAGGGACACGTCCTCGGTGCGTACGCGCTCGCCGACCTCCTTGAGCACCGCGGTGACGCCGCCGCCGAAAAGTGGATGCGGGCCTCCGCCGAGCGGGGGCACCGCGAGGCGGCGTACCGACTCGCGCGTGCGCTGGACCGGCGGGCCACCGCAGAGGTAGCGGGGCGGAGCGGCGCTGACAACGGTGCCGCGCCTGCCGGGCCGACGCATGGCAGTCCGACGTATGGCAGGTCTACGGATGGCGGGACATCGGATGCCAGGTCGGCTGGTGCCGGATCGGCTGATGCCGGGTCGTCGGGCGCCGGATCGGCTGATGCCGGGTCGTCCGCCTCCACGGATGCCGAGCAGTGGTACCGGCAGGCGGCAGCGCGCGGGCACCGTAGGGCCGCGCTGCACCTCGGGGCCATCCTGGAGAAGCGCGGGGAGTTGAAGGAGGCTGGGCGCTGGTATCTGACGTCCGCCAAGGACGGCGAGGCCCGGGCCGCCTGCGCGCTGGGATTCCTGCTGCGCGACGCGGGAGACTCCGAGAGCGCCGCCGTGTGGTGGCTGCGGGCCGCCCAGGACGGCGACGGGAACGCCGCCAACGCCCTGGGCGCGCTGCACGCCGAGCGCGGCGAGACGCAGACCGCCGAGCGCTGGTACCGCGCCGCGATGGACGCCGGTGACGTGAACGGCGCGTACAACCTCGGGCTGCTCTGCGCCGAGCAGGGGCGGACCGGACAGGCCGAGCAGTGGTACCGGCGCGCGGCGTACGCGGGACACCGCGAGGCCGCGAACGCGCTGGCGATCCTGTTGCTGCAGGTGGGCGACGGGGCCGGGGCCGAGCCGTGGTTCTCCAAGGCGGCCGAGGCCGGCAGTGTCGACGCCGCCTTCAACCTCGGGATCCTGCACGCGGGGCGCAGCGAGGAGGCCGCGGCGCTGCGGTGGTACGAGCGGGCCGCCGCCGCCGGGCACACCGAGGCCGCGCTCCAGGTCGGGATCGCGCGGTTGCGGGACGGCGACGAGCGGGCCGCCGAGCGGCACCTGCGGTGCGCTGCCGGCGGGGGAAGCACGGAAGCCGCGTACCGGCTGGCTGCCGTGCTCGACGCGCGGCGACCGCCTGCGCCCGCGCATGAGTTGGGGGAGCCGGCGACCGAGAAGAGCGAGTGCGAGGAGTGGTACGAGCGGGCCGCGTCCCAGGGGCATCGGCGGGCTCAGGTGCGGGTCGGGATGCTGGCGTCGGCCCGGGGGGACGTGGTCGAGGCGGCGCGATGGTATCGCGAGGCGGCTGAGGCCGGGTCTCGCAACGGGGCGTTCAACCTCGGGCTGCTGCTTGCCCGGGAGGGGAGTGAGCCCGAGGCGGCGTTGTGGTGGACGCGGGCCGCCGATGCGGGGCATGGACGGGCGGCGTTGCGGCTGGCCCTGGTCTACGCGCGTCGGGGGGAACTCGCGGAAGGGCAGCGGTGGGCGGACCGGGCGGCCGCTCTTGGGCCTACTGAGGTTGCCGAGCGCGCCGCTCGACTTGGTGATGCGTTGAAGGAGGAGCTGTCGGCCTGAAAGGGCCTTCGTCACCCTGCGGGAGCCTGTCGCAGCGGGGCCGTAAACGATTTGCGCTGGTCGACAGCGTTGACGTACTGTTCATTTCACCGACGCGGGGTGGAGCAGCTCGGTAGCTCGCTGGGCTCATAACCCAGAGGTCG
>CAMLJW010000539.1 GCA_946480485.1 uncultured Streptomyces sp.
CGTTGACTGCTGCGATTACGAAGACGTTGTCTGATCGTGTGGGTGGGGACAATGTGTTTACGGAGTTTGAGAATATTGATAAGGCTCCGGAGGAGCGTGAGCGGGGGATCACGATTTCGATTTCGCATGTGGAGTATGAGACGGAGGCTCGTCATTACGCGCATGTGGATATGCCTGGTCATGCTGATTACATCAAGAACATGATTACGGGTGCTGCTCAGGTGGATGGGGCGATTTTGGTGGTGTCTGCTGCTGATGGTCCGATGCCGCAGACCCGTGAGCATGTGTTGTTGGCTCGTCAGGTGGGTGTGCCGGCGATTGTGGTGTTCTTGAACAAGGTGGACATGGTCGACGACCCCGAGTTGTTGGATTTGGTGGAGCTCGAGGTCCGGGATCTTCTGACTGAGTATGAGTTCCCGGGTGATGAGGTTCCGGTGGTTCGTGGTTCTGCGTTGAAGGCCCTGGAGGGGGATGCCGAGTTCCAGGACAAGATCATGGAGTTGATGGACTCTGTGGATTCGTACATTCCGGAGCCGGAGCGTGACACCGACAAGCCGTTCTTGATGTCGATCGAGGACGTGTTCAGCATCACTGGTCGGGGGACGGTGGTGACGGGTCGGATCGAGCAGGGGATCTTGAAGGTGAACGAGGAGGTGGAGATCGTTGGTATTCGTCCCACCAAGAAGACGGTGGCGACGGGTATCGAGATGTTCCGCAAGCTCCTGGATGAGGGTCGTGCCGGCGACAACGTCGGTGTGTTGTTGCGTGGGATCGGCAAGGATGAGGTGGAGCGTGGCCAGGTGTTGGCCAAGCCGGGGTCGATCACTCCGCACACCAACTTCGAAGCCCAGGTGTACGTCCTGACCAAGGAGGAGGGTGGCCGTCACAACCCGTTCTTTTCTGGTTACCGGCCCCAGTTCTATTTCCGGACCACGGATGTGACC
Organism: uncultured Streptomyces sp.; assembly: GCA_946480485.1. Next base: position 945 of record CAMLJW010000539.1, read on the forward strand.
GGTTCGATCACTCTTCCTGAGGGCACCCAGATGGTGATGCCGGGAGACAACACCGAGATGACGGTGGAGTTGATCGCTCCGATCGCCATGGACGAGGGTCTGCGGTTCGCCATCCGTGAAGGCGGCCGCACCGTAGGCGCCGGCCGCGTCACAAAGATCACCAAATGAGCGAACAGAAGATCCGCATCCGCCTGAAGGCCTACGACCACAACGTGGTCGATGAGTCTTCGAAGAAGATCACGGAGACCGTGCTCCGGACCCAGGCCCGCATCAAGGGCCCGGTTCCGCTGCCCACGGAGATCCATCGCTACTGCGTGATCCGTGGCCCGCACGTGCACAAGGACTCCCGTGAGCACTTCGAGATGCGGATCCACAAGCGTCTCATCGACATCCTCGACCCGACCCCCAAGACGGTGGACTCGCTGATGCGTCTCGAGCTCCCCGCCGGTGTGGAAGTGGAGATCAAGCTGTGACCTTTCCCAGAGCGATCCTCGGCACGAAGCTGGGCATGACCCAGGTCTTCGACGAGCAGTCCCGGGCGATCCCGGTGACGGTCGTCAAGGCCGGCCCGGTCAAGGTGACCCAGGTCAAGACCGTGGCGACCGACGGCTACAACGCCATCCAGATCGCCTACGGCGACGTCAAGAAGGTGAACAAGCCCGCCGAGGGCCATTTCGCCGCCGCCGGTGTCGAGCCCGCCCGTCATCTCATCGAGATCCGGGTCGACGACCCCGCCCAGTACGAGGTCGGGCAGGAGATCACGGTCGCCGAGGTGTTCGAGCAGGGTGTCAAGGCCGACGTCTCCGGTGTCTCCAAGGGCAAGGGCTTCGCCGGTGTGATGAAGCGTCATGGCTTCTCCGGTCAGGGCGCCTCGCACGGCAACCACAAGAAGCACCGTGCCCCCGGTTCCATCGGCGCCTGCTCCACGCCCGCCCGTGTCTTCAAGGGCATGCGCATGGCCGGCCGCATGGGCGGCGAGAAGGTGACCACCCTCAACCTCGAGGTGGTCGGTGTGGACGCCGAGCGGAACCTCGTTCTCCTCAACGGTTCCGTGCCCGGTCCCAAGGGCACCGTGGTACTGCTCAGAGAGGCGGTGAAGGCTCGTGGCTGAACTGACCGCACCCCTTTTCAAGTCCGACGGCACGAGCGCGGGCGAGATCTCCCTGGATCCAGAGGTCTTCGGGATCGAGCCCAACCTCGACGTGCTCCATCAGGTGGTCACGGCGCAGCTCGCCGCAGCCCGCGCCGGCACGCACAGCACCAAGACCCGCGGCGAGGTCCGCGGTGGCGGCCGCAAGCCCTGGCGCCAGAAGGGTCTCGGCCGGGCCCGTCACGGCTCCATCCGCGCCCCGCAGTGGACGGGTGGTGGCGTCGCCCACGGGCCGAAGCCCCGTGACTACGCGCAGCGCACGCCCAAGAAGATGAAGCGTCTCGCCCTTCGCAGCGCCCTGTCCGCCCGTGCCTCCGAGCAGGCGGTGATGGTGGTCGAGGAGTTCGACTGGGCCGCCCCCAAGACCAAGCAGGCGGCCACGCTGCTCGGCGCCATCGGCGCCACCGGGAAGACCCTGGTCGTGATCAGCCAGATCGACAGCGTCGCCGGGCGGTCCTTCCGCAACCTGGCCCACGCCCGCGTGGTCGAGCCCGGTCATCTCACGGCCTACGACGTCCTGTGGTCCGACAACGTCGTCTTCACGTCGCACACCGTCGGCGCCGCCGGAAGATCCAGCAGCTACGAGGTCAGCGACAGCGACTTCGTCAAGGATGAGGGAGCCGCCTGATGAAGAGCGCGTACGACGTCATCCTCGCCCCCGTCGTCTCCGAGAAGACGTTCGATCTGATCGAGCGTCTCAACACCTACACCTTCGAGGTCGACCCGCGGTCGAACAAGGAAGAGATCCGCGACGCGGTCGAGTCCATCTTCGGGGTCAAGGTGCTTCGGGTGAACACCATGAACCGCACGGGGAAGAAGACCCGCTTCGGCTACCGCTGGGGCAAGCGCAAGGACACCAAGCGAGCTCTGGTCACGCTGGCCGAGGGCGACGAGATCGATCTGTTCGGGGTGTGATCTAGATGTCTGTCAGGAAGAGAAAGCCGACTTCGGCGGGCCGCCGGTTCCAGACGGTCTCGGACTTCTCCGAGATCACGAAGACCGAGCCCGAGAAGTCGCTGCTCGACAACAAGTCCAAGACCGGCGGGCGCAACGCCAACGGCCGCATCACCAGCCGTCATCGCGGCGGTGGCCACAAGCAGCGCTACCGCATCATCGACTTCCGTCGCAACAAGGACGGGATCCCCGCCCGCGTCGCCGCCATCGAGTACGACCCGAACCGGAACGCCCGGATCGCCCTGCTCAACTACGCCGACGGCGAGAAGCGCTACATCCTCGCCCCGGTCGGTGTGAAGGTGAACGACCGGCTCAACTCGGGCCCCCGTGCCGACATCCGGCCCGGGAACGCCCTGCCGCTGCGCAACATCCCCGCCGGCACGGTGGTTCACGCCATCGAGCTCCGGCCCGGTGGCGGCGCCAAGATGGCCCGGTCCGCTGGCGCCGCGGTGCAGCT
>CAMLJW010000540.1 GCA_946480485.1 uncultured Streptomyces sp.
GCCACCGCCCGTTACCCCGGCCACCTCTTCAACTTCGTGCTCGGCCTGGCCCGCTGGGTCGCACGTGTCACCGCCTATGCGGCGCTGATGACCGACCAGTACCCGCCGTTCCGGCTCGACATGGGCGGGCAGGACCCATCGCCGTCGACGTCGAAGACTCCGGCGGCCGGTCCCTCCGGAACCTGAACCGGAGGGATACGACGAGGTCTCTGCTGCCCGTCCGTATACGGGCAGCAGAGACCTCGTTCCTTCTTCTCTGTCTTGGTTCTTCAACCGGCCATCGACGGGGCGTAAGGAGACAGAGCCGGAGCCAGTTGCACCCCTGGGGCCAGGCCGAGGGCAACGAGTGCGTCGGGCAGGCCTCGGCCGACGCGGGCCGCCTCCGCTGTGCCCGGAGCCGCCAGCTGGCGGCAACTGGCGGCGATGATGTCGAACAGATGCTGCACCCTGCCAGGTCCGCGGGGCAGCAGTTGGCCGTGGAAATCCTCGTGGTGGGCGAGAACGAGGGCGGCCAGACCGACGACATGGGCCGAGGCCGTGCCGGTACCGTCGAGAACCATGTATCCGCCCTGCGGCGAGCAGGACAGGACGGCCACGCCGGGGGCCGACGCGTCGACCCCGGAGCCGTAGCAGCTGAACGGCGCGGCGAACAGGCCTTCCGGTGTCAGCTGCGGGCCCGCATGGGTCGCTTGGGACGTCTCCGGCGGATAGGAACCGAAGACTCCCAGCGCCGCCACGGCGAACACGGTCGGCAGCATGCCCGGAAAGGCGACCGGTCCGGCCGTGTCGCCCGCCGGGGCGACGCAGGCGATACCCGCCGCGTTGGCATCGGCGAGTTTCCGTGAGACCAGCGCCGACGAGTACGGGGTCGCCACCGCGATGTGCGCGACGTCCACCTCCTGTTCGACGCAGTGGTCCAGAGCGGCGATCAGGTCGCTGAAGCAGCCGCCCGGCTGCACCTGACAGACCTCGATCTCGGCGTCGACCGCGATGCCGATGATGCCCTTGCCGGTGTCCGCCCCCGCGATAATGCCCGTGGCGTGGGTACCGGTGCCGACCATGTCGTGGGCCCAGCCCTCATCCGTGCCACGGACGAGATCGACCCCGGAGCGTACCCGCTGCTTCAGATCGGTGTGCTCGGCGGCGACGCCCGAACCAATGACCGCGATCTTGACCCCGAAGGCGCGGAACGTGGGAGGCAGCCGGTCCAGCCGCATGGCCTGCTGGCCCCAGCCGTACTGCTGCCTGTCGTCCAGCCCCGGGTACACCTGGGCCAGTGGCGTCAGGGTGACCAGGTTCTCCCGGGTCGCCGAGAGGTCCGGGCGGCTGACCCAGCGGTCCAGGTGACCGGCCGCGGGCCTGACATACAGGGCCTGAATGGACTCCACGGTCTCCGTGGCCAGCGTGACGGTGGCCGTGCCGTCGGCTCCGGTGACAGCCTGGGCAGGCCATGACGCACCGATCAGGAACACCCCGGCGCCGGCCAGCGGTGCGCCCTCCGGGCCGCACACGCGTAGCGAGATCTCCACGGGTTCTTCCAGCGGCATGACAAGCGCCGGATCGCGGAGCGGCAGGATCCCCGCCGTCGGCGCGGCAGCGGGTCCGGTCGCGGACAGCAGCAGGTCCGGCTCGATGTGTACGTGCAGCGACCTCATCGCCGGCACCTGAGCCTCGGCTGCCTCGACGACCGCGATTTCCGGGCAGGAGGGGTGCAGCCCGGCCGATTGGAGCTTCTCCGACGGCCGGAGTCTGCGGGTCACCTTGACCTCGGGCATCCGGTCCAGCCGGGCACACACCGCATCCATGCTGAGTTCGGGCACTCCCGGTGGGAGCAGATGCTGCGGCAGCGGTGTCACCATGTACCGCTCCCGGCGCGGCTGCACCGGCATCGGTGACTGCGCGCCCTTCTTGCGTGGCCCCGTTTCCCTGCCCTCGGGTCCGGGCCCAGCCACCCCCGCGCCCTCGGCCCCGCTCTCGCGACTGTTTCCGGGCCTTTCCTTCACCATCACGTCCACCTTCACCACGCTTACGTCGTAAGTCGTAACTAGTGCTCCTGATCCGGCGACGGGGCGGCTCGCGCTTCCACGGTGATCTCCCGCTTCCACGGTGATGCGGTGCGCCCGGGAACCGCTCCGGGCACACCGCATCACGCCGCCCAGGGGTCAGCCGATACCGAACGGCTGACCCATCTGGCCGAAGCCGAAGCCAGGCTGCTGGTACTGCGGGGACTGCTGGCCGAACCCGCCACCACCCCACGGCTGCTGGCCACCCATCTGCAGGCCCTGCTGGCCCTGCTGGCCCTGCTGGCTCTGCTGGAGCAGCGCCACGATCGCCGTCGGCAGCGCGTGCTGCACGGACTGTTCCACGGCGTGCCGGATGCCGGAGTGCAGCGAGCGGTGGAGCGCGAGCGCGAGGTACGGATGCGCCTGCTGGGCCAGGCCCTGCTGCTGGAGCTGCTGCTGGATCTGCTGGATCTGCTGGAATGTGTGCTGCACTTGCTGCGCGACCTGCTGGGCCGTCTGCTGACAGGCCTGCTGGATCGCCTGCTGGACGATCTGGGCGATCTGCTGCTGGCCGCCCATCTGTTGGCCGAACTGCTGCTGGCCAACCTGTTGTTGGGGGTGAGTTCCGGTCATCACCGACATGAACGCTCCATTCGATGCCACCAAGGGAAGACCGACATAAGGGGCGATGTCGGCCTTATCGGGTAACCCGACGTCCTGAAGCTAAGGTGGTGTCGGCTCAGCCGCCATCGGAGGACCGGCATTCGGGGGAGCGAGGCATCTCGACCGGATCACCGGCGCGACCGGCAGGCGGGCTGCCCGGCAGCCCAGGAAGCGGGGGGCCGGCGGCCGGCCGAGCCCCGTCGAGAGGGGGCGCACGCCCCACGGGCCCGCACCGCCGATGGAGTGACCGTCGCCGCCATGCGGTTCGCCTGAAGTTGAAACCCGGCGGCGCCCCTACGACGGATCTCCGCTCCCGTACGGCCGAGTCAGGATCTCCAGGTTGTGGCCGTTCGGGTCGTCGAAGTACGTGCCGCGGCCGCTGTCGTTCCTGTTGATCTCGTTGACGCGGCGGTGCAGCGGGTCCGCCCAGTACGTCAGGCCGGCGGCCTGGATTCGAGCGAAGATCGCGTCGAAGTCGTCCTCCGAGACCAGGAACGCGTAGTGCTGCGGCGTGATGGGGTCACTCGTGTCCTCGTAGTCCAGGGTCACGCCGTTGGGTATCTGGACCGGGACGAACGGGCCGAAGGGCGGGCTCACCTCCAGGCCCAGGATATCGGCGAGGAACTGGGCTGAGGCCCTCTTGTCGCGGGCGGCGACGATGGTGTGGTTCAGCTCGACGGTCATCGGATACCTCCGGGGAAACCCCGGCCTTCAGGCCGGGGAGGAATGGGACTCCTGCGGAGCAGGGCAGGGAGCTGGGATTCGCCGGCAGGGCGGATCACAGTGCTCTGACTCGCAGATTTGAACTTAA
>CAMLJW010000541.1 GCA_946480485.1 uncultured Streptomyces sp.
CCACGATGGGAGCCGCGGCCGCCGCTGCCTGGGCCCACACAGTCGGCAGTTGGTTTTAGCCCGAGTCGACGTTCACTGAAGGATGGAAGCCACAATGACGACCACGCTGCCGGTCAAGATTTCCTTTTCGCTGCCGGACGGCTGGCAGGCGGCGCCGCCAGACGAGGTGGGAGCTCCTGGCGCCGCCTTCGTCGCGCTCCATCCCGCCTCCATCGACGGCGGGTTTACGGCGAACATCACTATCTCCGGTCAGATGCGCAACGACGGTGCCACCCTGTCGCAAATCGCCGACGAGTCAGTGCTCAGGCTGGAGCAGGCGGGTCCTGTACGGGTCATCAAGAAGGCTGACGTGGGTACACCGGACATCCCGGGCCTGACGGATCCTCCGGGGGTCCTCCAGAACCTCGTCCTCTCCACCACCCTACGAGGAGAGCCCGTGGAGCTGTGCCAGAGCCAGTTGTACCTCGGTATGGAGGACATCACAAGCCCGGCGAAACGCGCCGTGATCGAGTTCGTGCTCACGGCGAAGCCGAATCAACTCGACGCGGTCATCGAAGACTTCAGGCAGTTCCTCAGGACGGTACGTCCGGCCGACGAGACTGCGGCCTAGTGTCCTGAGTCGTTAATTCGTGTGCAGTAGGCGGCGAGTGTGTCGAGGATGTCGTCGGCGGTCTTTGTCCAGACGAATGGCTTGGGGTTCCTGTTCCACTCGTTGATCCAGCCGCGGATGTCCCGTTCGAGTTCGACGACGCTGCGGTGTGCCGAGCGGCGGAGTTTGCGGCAGGTCAGCTCGGCGAACCATCGCTCGACGAGGTTGAGCCAGGACGCCGAGGTGGGGGTGAAGTGCAGGTGGAAGCGGGGGTGACGCAGCAGCCACTTCTTGACCGGCTCGGTCTTGTGGGTGGCGTAGTTGTCCAGGACCAGGTGGAGTTCGAGGTGCTGGGGGACGGCGGCGTCGATGACCTTCAGGAAGCGGAGGAACTCCTGGTGGCGGTGGCGGCGGTAGTGCTGGGCGATGACCGAGCCGGAGGCGATGTCCAGGGCGGCGAACAGGCTGGTCGTGCCGTGCCGGACGTAGTCATGGGTCATCTTCGCCGGCGTGGTGGGCGCCATGGGCAGCACGGGCTGGGTCCGGTCCAGTGCCTGTATCTGCGACTTCTCGTCCACCGCCAGGACCAGGGCGTTCTCCGGCGGCGATAGGTAAATACCCACTACGTCACGGACCTTGGTCACGAACTGCGGGTCGGTCGACAGCTTCCACGTCTCCACGATGTGCGGCTTGAGGCCGAAGGCCCGCCAGATCCGCGAGACGGCCGACTGCGACATCCCCGCCGCTCCGGCCATCGAACGCGTCGACCAGTGTGAATCACCCGTTGGCGGCGCCTGGTCAAGGGTCCTGGCGACCAAGGCTTCGACCTGCTCGTCCGTGATCGTCCGCGGTGCCCCCGAACGCGGCCGGTCCACCAGGCCCTCCAGCCGGTCGGCGGCAAACCGGGACCGCCACTTGCGCACCGTCTCCCGCGAGACACCCAAGTCGTCCGCGACCTGCGCGTTCGGCCGGCCCTCCGCGCACGCCAGCACGATCCTCGACCGCAACACCAGTGCTTGAGACGCGGTCCGCTTGCGCAACCAGCCCCGCAACACTCTGCGTTCCTGATCGGACAACTCCAGCAACAACGGCTTCGGACCCGGCATCACCCCACCATATAGCCGCCAGCGAACTTCCGACTCAGGACACTAGGAGATCAGAAGCCGCGCACCCTTGCCCCGGCAAATCGTCGCTTCGGGACAAGGGGCACTCGGCATTGCTCAGGCGGCCGTCCATGCCTGCGCGGGAATCTGGTCGAGCACATCGCACAGGTAGTTCAGCTTCTCTTCCAAGTGCTCCGGAGACAGCGTGCCCGTGTACCACGTGAACAGTTCGCCGTCGCGCAGCTGAAGAGGAGACTTCCCGGCTCGGGGGTCCGTGAGCAGGAAAGACGTCATGGAGCCACTCAGAACATTCCGTGCGAAATCCTCGTCCTTGGTGACGACCCGGAATGTGTCATCGAATTCGGGTATGCCGAGCCGCATCCGAGGTCTCCGGTCCAGCAGCACGTCCGTCTTGCTCGGCCGGAGAATCTCCACAGGGTGCCCCGATCCAGGTGCCGCAACGATGAAAATAGCTTCGATGGTGGGCCGTTTGCGGTCGCCGGGTTGATTGCCGGAAATGGGGCTGTTGTAGCGGTGCTCGAAGCACTTGAAGGAGCGGCCGCGGAACTCTCCTGTGATGTAGTGCCAGGCACTCAGGTTCGAGCCACTGCCAGGCATGGGGCCGATACCGCAATACTGAGTGGCCTGCCCTCGCGCGCGTTGCTCGTAGGTCCAACCGCGTCCTGCGGCGACCTGCGGGAGCTCCGCCCACTCCTGCCGGATGCGCTTGTCCTCCTTGTGTGTGCGAACGAATGTCCTGATGACGAAGGCGAACAGTCCGGCAATGGCGGCGAAGAAGAGCACCTTCGCCAAGATCCCTATCAGTTGCTCCATAGTCCGAGATTATTGCGGACCACGTGCGCTTCCGTGAACCGAGCTTCCTCGCGTTCGAGTCGGCTGGCCATCGCCAACGCGGGTTCCTTATGCGCCGTGCGTGCGGTGAAGGTCATCTGTGGCTGCAGCGAAACGTCAACGGAGCGCCGTCGTTTGCCTCGTTCAGGATGAAACGCGCCGAGTATCAATCCCAAAAAACGAGACACCATGGTCCACATCCGCCGCTCAGCAACACGCCCCGCGGCACAGCCCGGTAGATCTTGCTGCGGTCGTGGGACGCCCGTACGGTCGCTGGTATGTCCCCTGCTACCGCTCAGCGCATTTCGGAGCTGCTGGTCACGCTCGGCCGCGGCTATGTACGCAACGTGCCCGGATCGCTGTTCAAGGGGCAGCTCGTAGCCAGGTACCTCAATCCCCACCTGCGCGACCACCCGCGTCGGCGGGTGGTCAACGCGCGGTTCGACGCCCGCTTCGCTGTCGACACGCGCGACCTCATCCAGCGGTACCTGTACCTCTTCGGTGAGTGGGAGCCGAACATGACGCGGTGGCTTCGGAGCCGACTGCGCCATGGGGATGTGTTGGTTGATGTCGGGGCCAATGTGGGTGTGTTCGCTGTCCTCGGCTCCCGGCTGGTCGGCCGTACGGGCCGAGTGGTGGCCATCGAGGCCTCCCCCACCTTCTACCGCAGGCTGACGCAGCATGCCGGACTGAACGGCTGCGGCAACGTGCGTGCGGTCAACGCCGCAGTCTCCGACACCCACAAGATGCTGAGGTTCGTCCTCGCCAGTTCCCACAACATGGGTGCGAACTCGATCGTCCCCTACGACGGGCCGGCCGAGTCCAGCTTCGAAATGGAGGCCCGCCCGTTGCCGGAGTTGTTGGAGCCGGACGAGGTCGCCAAGGCTCGCGTGATCAAGATCGACGTAGAGGGCGCCGAGGGCGGGGTCAGA
>CAMLJW010000542.1 GCA_946480485.1 uncultured Streptomyces sp.
TCTGGATGTCCTCCCACTGCGCCTGCAGCCGCTCGACGTCACGGCGCAGCTCGTCCTCGCTCGCGCCCTCGGCGGCGGTGCGCACGATGACGCCCGCGTCCTCGGGGACGATCTTCTTGAGGATGGTCTTCAGGCGGGCGCGCTCGGTGTCCGGGAGCTTGCGGCTGATCCCCGTCATGGATCCCTCGGGGACGTAGACGAGGTAGCGGCCCGGCAGCGAGACCTGGCTGGTCAGGCGGGCCCCCTTGTGGCCGATCGGGTCCTTGGTGACCTGCACGAGGACGGACTGGCCGGACTTCAGGGCGGACTCGATGCGGCGTGGGCCGCCTGCCATGCCCAGCGCCTCGAAGTTGACCTCACCGGCGTAGAGCACGGCGTTGCGCCCCTTGCCGATGTCGATGAAGGCGGCCTCCATCGACGGCAGCACGTTCTGGACCTTGCCCAGGTAGACGTTGCCGACGTAGGAGGTCGACTGCTCCTTGTTGACGTAGTGCTCCACGAGCACGTCGTCTTCCAGGACGCCGATCTGCGTACGGTCGCCGTGCTGCCGCACGACCATCACCCGCTCGACGGCCTCGCGGCGGGCCAGGAACTCGGCCTCGGTGATGATCGGGACGCGGCGGCGGCCCTGCTCGCGCCCTTCACGGCGACGCTGCTTCTTGGCCTCCAGACGGGTCGAGCCCTTGATGGACTGCACCTCGTCGGACGGCTCGTCCTTCTTGCGGGGCTCGCGAACCTTGACGACCGTGCGCTCGGGGTCGCCCTCACCCGGCTCCGCGTCCACGGGCGCGTCACCCGTGCGACGACGGCGTCGCCGACGGCGACGGCTGCTGGTGGAGCCTCCGGCCTCCTCGCGCTCCTCCTCGGCGTCGTCTTCGGTCTGCTCCGCCGTGTCCTCGGCGTCCTGGGCAGCCTGCTCGGCGGCAACCCCCTCGCTCTCCGCGGCTTCGCCGTCCGCCTCGGCCAACTCGCCCCGGCGACGCCGACGGCCACCGCGACGACGCCGGCGGCGCGAACCGGTCTCCTCGGTGTCGTCGCCCTCGGCCGGCTCCTCCTCGGCGGCCTCGGCCTCGGTTTCGGCCTCGGTTTCGGCCTCGGGCTCGACGGCCTCCGCCGTGGCGGCGGGCTGCTCGGCCGCGCCCCTGCGGCGGCGTCGTCGACGCGCCCCGGTCTCGTCCTCGACGCGGTCCTCGGCCACGGTCTCGGTGGCCTCCTCCGTCTCCTCGGTCTCCTCCGTCTCCTCCGCTGCATCAGCAGCGGCGGCGGCCGCCGCGCGCTCCGGTGTCTGGAACATCGGCTCAGTGAACACCGGCGGCTGGAAGACGGCGACAGCGGGCCGTGCGCGGCGCCCCGCGGGCTCTTCCTCGGTCTTCTGCTCCTCGGCCTGCGGCACGGGGCTCTTCGACCCGGGCTCGGAGAAGCCGCCGGCCGCCTTACGGGTGGCACGGCGCCGCGTGCGACGCGGGGTGGCGTCCTCGGCGGCGGCCTCCGGCGCTGCGGAGGTGGTCCTGTCGGTCTCGGCAGCGGCCACTGGGGCCTCCCTGCGCTCGTTACGGACAGCTGCCTCAGCGGGCTCCGCCTCGGCCGACGGCTCCGCGGTCTTGGCGGTCTCAGCGGTCTTCGCGACGGCTGGCGCGGCGGTGCGGCGCGTGGCGCGACGGCGGGCGCGGCGCGGGGCGCTGTCCTCGGTCTGGGTGGTCTGCTCCGGCTCGGCGACGGCGGCGGGCTCGGTCTGCGGCTGGGTGGTGATCTGTGGCGTCTCAACGACGGGCGCGGTGGCCTCGTGTGCGTCGGACGAGGCGGTAGTGGGGGCCGCGGTATCGGCCGCCTCGGCGGCCGGGGGCGCACCCACGGGGGCGGACGCACGACGCGTGGCCCGACGGCGCGTACGCCCGGCGGGCGCCGCCTCGTCGGCGGCGGGCTGCTCCGCGGCCGGAGCCGCAGCAGCCGCAGATGCGGCGCTCTCCCTCGCGGCGGCCTCGACTGCGGTCTCCTCGCCAACCAACGCCTCGGAGGTCACCGCTGTCTCCTGTGCAGCAACCGTCTCAGGTGTCGCCGCAGTCTCCTCGATCTCCTCCGCCGCGAGATCGGCGGAGGACACGGGTCGTACGGCCGGCGCCGTGGTCTCGGTCACGGCCGCGGCCTCGGATGTCGCCGCAGGCGGGCCCGCGGGGCGGGACGCCGCGCGGCGGCGCCGACGGGGCGGCAGGGTGTCGCTGGGGGTGTTGTTCTCGGTGCCCTCAGCGGGTTCGTTCGGCTCGAGCATGCGGGTGGATCTCCCGTCAGGCTCCCGGGCGCCGCGCCTGATCCGGCGACGTCCGCGGCTCGCGTGCTGCGCGGTGCCGCCGTCCGGGGCGCGGGCGCCGCTCGGGAGCTCTCTGTGTCCTGTCTCGCCGGTTCCGTACGCCATGTGTGCGTACGGCCTGGCGAAAGTCTTGTGGTCGGTGCGCTGCCCGACCCAGGTGGCTCCCGAGTACGAGGGCGGCGCTACGACGTCCGTCCTTACGCGGAACCTTCCCTACGCCGGCGCCTTCGCGGCGGCACCGGCCGCGACCCCAGGAGAATCGGCTGGGGCGGCTGCCGCTGCCTCGCGGTCGGGCGCGAGCGGGTCGGTCACCGTGCCGGTCTCTTCATCGAAAAGCCCCTGCGCCAGCCTGGTCACCGCTGCGGGGACCGGCGGCGCCAGGTCGGCCACAGCTCGGAGACCGGACAGGACGTCGTCGGGTCGAACGGCAGGCGTCACGTGCCGAACAACCAGCCGCAGTATCGCACAGGGCTGGTCGGTCGGCCCATCAGCCTGGGGACTGTGCGTCTCCAGGCCGGCACCGTGCGCCTCCAGGCTCGCGACCGCGGCGCGGGCGTCGAACGTACGCATGCCGTTCTTCATCGTGCGCTGGACCTCGACGGTCCCGGCCTCCTTGAAGGCGTCGACCGCACGCCGGGCGTCCGCGAGTGCCACACCGTCCAGGCGCAACTCCCAGACGGAGGCCGTGAGCCGGTCGGCGAGACCCGGCGTACGCGTCTCCACCGCGTCGACGACATCGAGCCCGGCGGGCAGCGACTCGTCGAGGAGCGCACGCAGCTTGTCGGGATCGCGCGCCTCGGTGAGCGCGATCTCCAAGTACTCCGCCTCGCTGCCCGTGCCGGTGGGTGCGGCATTGGCGTACGAGACCTTCGGGTGCGGGGTGAACCCCGCCGAGTACGCCATCGGCACCTCCGCGCGGCGCAGCGCACGCTCGAAGGCTCGCTGGAAGTCACGATGGCTGGTGAACCGGAGGCGGCCGCGCTTGGTGTAACGCAGTCGTATGCGCTGCACCGCGGGTGCGGGCGGCGGGCCTTCGGGCTGTCGCTTGCCCAGTGGTTCTTCTCCTCGGTGTGAGGCGGTACGCGGTGCGCCGCCTCGTGGACGTACGGGTGGACCTGGGT
>CAMLJW010000543.1 GCA_946480485.1 uncultured Streptomyces sp.
AGATGGCCAGGATCAGGGCGAACCGGGGACGCCGGTCATCGGCCAACATGGGCGCCTGCTCTTCGGCCAGCCGCACGAACGCCTCTGCCCCGTCGTCGTCGGAGGCGATCGGCTCAGCGGCCGCCAGCAGCGCGAGCTCCGGGTGGATCCGCACGACATCGGCTGGCAGCCGGTCCAGCAGGTCTTGGACCGCTGCCTCCTGCCCGCGAAGGAAGCGGCCAAACCCGTGCTCGGCGATGAGGTCGGCCGTGGCATTCCAGTCCTGCATCATGGCCGCCTGCTGGACCGCCTCCACCGGCAGGCCGTGCCCGTCGTACCAGCGGGCCGCTCGCCGGCGAAGCTCGGTGCTCTCCTGCGGCGCCTCGCGCCGCAGCTCATAGCGCAACAGCTCGGCGAACAGCGGGTGGTAGCGGTACCACTCGCGCCGGGCACCGAGCGCGACCACGAACGCGTTGGCCTGCTCCAGCCGGGCCAACGCCTGTTCGCCGTCGTCCCGGCCGGTGAGCGCGTCGGCCAGCTCCCCGGTCAGCTCATCCACGATGCTGGTCCGCAGCAGGAAGCTGCGCAGCTCCTCCGGCTGCTGGTCGAGCACCTCCGAGACCAGGTAGCCGGCCAGGCTCCGGTCGTCGCCGGCCAGCTCCCTGATGTAGCGGTGAAGGTCCGGCTGGCGCTGCATGGACACCGCGACCAGGCGCAGCCCGGCCGCCCATCCCTCGGTGCGCGCCACCAGCAGGGCCAGGTCGTCGTCGGAAAGTCTGGATCGGTAGTCGTAGTCGGCGAGCAGCTCGGCCACCTCGGCGACAGTGAAGGCCAGGTCGGCCGCGCGCAACTGGGTCAGGGCCCCGTTGAGCAGCAGCCGGTGCAGTGGCAAGTGGGGGTCGGCCCGGGTGGCCAGCATCAGCCGCAGCTGTGGCGGGGCATGGCGGACCAGGAACTCGATTCCTTGCAGCACGCGTGGGTCGGTGAGCTCCTGCAGGTCGTCGAGCACCAGTACCACCGGCGAAGTCAGCTCGTCCAAACCGGTGACGAGCAACGGCAGCAGGGCGTCGTCGGCCTGCGGCTGCAGGGTCTGCAGTCCGCTGTCGGCCGGCACGGCACCGGACCGGCAGAGCGCCGCCAGCACATAGGTCCAGAACCGGGCCGGGTCGTTGTCGCCGGCGTCAAGGGAGAGCCACGCAACCGGTCCCGGGAGGGATGTTGCCGACATCCAGGAGGTCAGCAGCATGGTCTTGCCCGATCCGGCGGGGGCGGCAAGCAGGGTCACGGGTCGCTCCACTCCGGTGTCGAGCAGCGCGAACAGCCGCGGCCTCGCGACCACGCGTCCCGGCTGGCGAGGGGCGGCGAGCTTGCTGGCCAGCAGGGGTACGCCGGTTGCGGCCGGCCGCCGACGGCGGGCCCGACGGGACGGGTCGGGCGCCGCCGCCTTCTGCCTGCTGGTCGATGTGGCGTCGGATCCGGGGGGGACGGCGACCGTCATCGAACGCCCTTTCTAGGCGGGCTGGGAGCCGGCGGTGTCGCCTCGGCGACGCTGCGGGCCGACGGGCTGGCCTTCCTCCACGATGGCATTGACGCTGACCAGATCCAGTCCGAGTTCCCCAACTCGATCCAGGAGGCCCTGCAGATGGGACTGGTCCACGACCATGCCGGTGATCTCGGTCTGGCCGGCGCCGCACTGCACCGTCATCCCGTCGAAGGCTGGCGCGAAGCGGCAGCTCAACTCGCCGGCGACCACGATCTGGTAGCACGTTGGTGCCATGGCGTTCTCCTGGTGGGCTCCATCACTTGGGTTGCCTGACCAGGATCGCCGGGCCATGGATGAGGCGTCCTCATCCATTCGCCAATTCACCAGGATGAGATGTGGTCCGCCGAGCGCGAAATCACCCGCGACGGGTGGTGACAGCTGGCGCTCAGGCGACACACCGGACCTCGGCACTGACAGCGCCACACCGGTCAGCGACGACTTCGGAGCCGAAGACCTGGACCATCTGAGCGCGCCGGAGGAGCGGCTCTACATCGCGATGGCCAGGGCGGTAGTCTCCTGCCTCTGAGGCTTGGCGGGATGCACGCATGGCGGAGCACGAGCGAACAACCATTGCTGGAGAGGCCGAGCGGATCCAGCAGACGATCACCAGGGACGCCAGGCGGCGCGCCCTGGTCGCCGGCTGCATAGGCAACCTCGTCGAGTGGTACGACTTTGCCCTCTACGGTGGGTTCGCCACGATCATCGCCGCCGTCTTCTTCCCTGGAATCGACCCGGTCACCAGCCTGTTCGCCGTCTTCGTGGTCTTCGGCGTGGCCGTCCTGGCCCGTCCGGCCGGCGCCCTGGTCTTTGCCCACTACGGCGACCGGCTGGGCCGTCGGCGGGCGCTGGCGGCCGGGATCCTGCTCATGGCCTTGGCGACCGCTGGCATCGGCATGCTGCCCGGGTACTCCTCGATCGGGTGGCTCGCACCGTTCCTGCTGGTTGTGCTCCGGGCTGGGCAGGGCTTGTCGGTGGGCGGGGAGTACGGGGGCTCGGCGGCGCTGGTGGTCGAGTTTGCCCCCACCGACCGTCGCGGCTGGTACGGCGGTTGGCAGTGGGCGACCGTCGGGCTGGGCTTTGCTTGTGGCATCGCCGCCACCGTGGTCCTGAGCGCGGCGCTGCCTGAGTCGGCGCTGCGCAGCTGGGGATGGCGGCTGGCGTTCCTGCTTGCCCTGCCGCTGGGGCTGATTGGCCTCTACATTCGACTGCGGCTGGAGGAGACGCCGGGCTTCCGGGCGGTCCAACGGTTGGGCGCGGTCTCCCGCATCCCGCTCGCCGAGACCCTGCGGACCGCGCGCCGGCAGGTTGTCGTCGGGTTCGGCGTTGTGGCCGCGGTCTCCACGACGTTCAACATCTTCTTCGTCTTCCTGCCGAGCTACCTGGCGACGACTGGGCGGGTCCCGCTCCCTCGAGCACTTGCTGCCGCGCTCGTCGGCCTGGTGGTCGCGTCGACGGTCGCGCCCGGCTTCGGGCGGATCTCCGATCGCGTCGGCCGCCGATCGGTGCTGATCGCCGGTTTGCTGGCACTGCTGCTGCTGACCCTACCGGCGTTCTCGCTGGTCCAACGCGGGAAGACAGGTGGCCTTCTCGTCGCATACTCCCTCATGGGTCTGGCCCTGGGGACGCTCGCGCTGTCGTCGTTCCTGGCCGAGCTGTTCCCGACCAGGCTTCGCTACAGCGGCCTGTCGCTCACCTATGGCCTGGCCAGCGCGCTGTTCGGCGGCACAGCCCCGGCCCTGGCCACGCTCGTGGTGCGGCGCAGTGGCGGCGCGCTGCTGCCCGCCTGGTACGCCACCTGCATCACCGCTGTCGCGCTCGTGGGTGTCCTGCTGTCGCCCGAAACCGCCCACCACCCCCTCGATACCGGCGAGTGAGGGGAACGA
>CAMLJW010000544.1 GCA_946480485.1 uncultured Streptomyces sp.
TCGGGCAGGCCTCGCTCGCCGCACGAAAAGCCATCAGCGATCAGGATGGTGACCCGACCTGGCTCGCCTATGCCGTTTACGGCAGCCCGGCTGCCACGGCACACATCACCACTCCCGGGACCACCGGCGTCAAGAACTCTTGAGGGAGCCGCACAGCATGGACGATCCCGTCTTCGTCATCCACGGGGTGGCCAACCGTGACCAGCAGGGCTTCGTAGCCATGGTCGCCGACCTGCAGACCGCGTCCGGCCTCGACATGGTGCCGGTCTACTGGGGCGACATGGGAGCCGACGACCGGTTTATCACTGCCGCGCTGCCCATCCGTCCCGCCACCGTCCCCGGCACCCACAAGGACAGCGGACTGCGCGACGCGGACGAACCACCGAGCGTGACCCTGCCCGAGCCCGTGCTCGTGTCGGCCCTTGCGTCACAACCCGAGGTCCCCGACCAGTGGCCGCAGGTGGAGGCAGCCATGCGTGAGCGGCTGGCGAGCGAAGAGCAGCGATCCGGTTCATCGGGTCTACGGCACGCTCCGCTTCGGGAGGACCCGGAGGAGGTCCTGGAGTATCTGGCCGAGGAATGGCCCAAGACGGAGTGGCTGCGGCGCACCGACGATCCTCTCCTGCTCTTCGAAACGAGCCGTTCCCTGGCCGAGGCCCTCGTCGAGGCGGCCGATCTCTGGGCCGACGGGGGCGGCTCCTATGACGGACTACGGGCCGGCGACGAGGACGCGGGACGGCTGCGGACACTGGTGCGCAACCGACTGCGCGACCTGGACCGGGTGGCGGGGGCCGCGATCCAGGCGGCAGTCGGGCGCCTGAACCACGTGCTGCGCACTAGGTTCGGGCCCGGGACCACCCGGTTCCTGGGGGACGTTCTGGTCTACCAGCGCCATCGCGAGGCGATCCATTCCCGTGTGCGAGAGTGCATCGACCGAGTCGATCCCGCACTGGGGCGCACCCCTGACCGCCCCGTGCGCGTGGTCGCCCACAGCCTCGGCGGCGTCATCGCGGTCGATATGGCCACCGCGGCCCCCCCGCTGTGGACGTCCTCATTGGTGACCTTTGGTTCCCAGGCGGCCTTCTTCCACGCATGCGATCCACGAGGCGGTCAGATCCTGCCCTACTCGGGCAGTCAGCCAGTCGTGCTGCCTCCTTCCCTGGCCCGCTGGACGAACCTTTGGGAACCGCTCGACATGCTGGCTTTCGTCGCTGCTGGGGTTTTCCAACTCCACGACGGCAACACTCCCATGGACATCTCAGTGCCGCACACCGCAAGCACGGGCGTATGGACGCATTCCGCCTACTGGGACCTGCCGTCGGTGGCAGCGGAAATCAGCACGGCAATGGCCGGCCAACAAGACTCGTGCTGATCAGCAGCCAGCTGGGACGCCGCACGTTCGCAGGACCGGGAGACTCTTCGATCTCCGTCTCGCGGAAGGAAGCACATGCCTCAGGACGTCCGGTTCGATATCCCGTTCGACACCCCCGTCAGCGAGCATCTCGAATACGCCCAGGCCCGCCATATGCGCTGGGTCTGGGACATGGGACTGGTTCGCAGCAAGGACTTGTTCGAGGAGTACAAGTCCTGGGACCTGCCCCAGGCCGCCGCCCGCACCTATCCGCACGCATCCGCCGACGACATGGTCGTCCTGATGAACTGGTTCTCCCTCGCCTTCCTCTTCGACGACCAGTTCGATGCGGCCCAGCCGGACCGCGCGGACCGGATAGCGGAGGTCGCGCGCGAGCTGATCGTCACCCCGCTGCGCCCGGCGGGCAGCCGGCCGCGCGTGGTCTGCCCGATCACGCTCGCCTGGGCCGAGGTCTGGAGCCACCTCTGTGAGGGCATGTCCCTGACCTGGCAGACGCGTTTCGCCGCGTCCTGGGGGCGGTTCCTGGTGGCGCGCTGCGAGGAGGTCGACCTGGCGGCCCGGGGGCTGGCCGCGACGCTGGGCCTGGACGAGTACGCGCTGTTCCGGCGCCGTACGGTCGGCATCCACCACAGCATCGACGCGGGTGAGCGCAGCCGCGGCTTCGAGGTGCCGGCGCAGGCGATGGCGCATCCGCTGATGGAGCGGATGCGTGATCTGGCCGCCGACACCATCGGGTTCATGAACGACATCCACTCCTTCGAGCGGGAGAAACGGCGCGGGGACGGCCACAACCTGATAGCCGTGCTGCACCGGGAGCGGCGCCTGTCGTGGCAGGAGGCCGCCGACGAGGCGCACCGGATGACGCAGGACTGCATCGAGGAGTACCTGGAGCTGGAGGCCGGGGTGCCGCGGATGTGCGACGAGCTGCGCCTCGACGAGGACGAGCGGGACCGGTTGCGGATGGGCGTGGAGGCCATCCAGCACTGGATCAACGGCAACTACGAATGGGCCCTGGTCACGGGCCGGTACGCGACCGAGAAGCAGGAGGTCGTCCAACCCTCTGAGGTGTCGCGCTTCGCTCTGCAAGGCGCCATCGCGCCGACGCGCACGGCAACGGATTCATCTGCCGACGCCCCGTTCACGCTGGGCTGGGTGTCGGACGATCCGCTGTCTCTCCCCGGTGGCGAGCCGCCCGCCGAACATACCCGTGAGGGTAAGGCAGTTCAGGATCCCGCCTCCCTCGCCGAGATCGAGTTGTGCGGAGAACTGATCATCGCGGCGTCGGCTGCGGAGGACCGGCTCAGCATGGAGGCCATCGACGAGGTGCTGGGCGTCGCAGAGGAGAGAGCCGCTTCTGGCGAAGGCCCTCGTGACGTGGTCAGTGGCCGTCGGCCCGGCCCAGGTCCGGCGGATGCACCCCCGCGCCCGATTGTTTATGCCCACGACAATGCTCACCCTCCGTCTCCGCCAGTGGAAGTCCCCTGCACCGACGACGGTTCGATGGAGCCTCGGTCGCTGGTTGCGGAGCTGGCCGAGCAGACTTCGCTCGGCCGGGAGGTACCGCTGCATGTGCAGATTGTCCGGGGCAGTGAAAGGAAGGGCGTGCCACTGCGCTTCTTCGCTCTCCCGCCCGAAGGGGCCCGAGTGCTGGTCACCATTCACGCACCCGGTCTCGTGGCCGTTGACGATCTGCACCAGGAGCTGCACGTCATGCCCGGCCGGGACTCGGACGTGCTGCGCTTCCGGCTGAAGGCCCCGTCGCCTGGGCTGCACCAGGTGACAGTGCGGGCCTTCCGGCACCTTCCTCGGTGAGGTGACGTGCCAAATCTCGGTAGGGCACGGCAGCGTCACACGAGACGGCCCTCAGCGCAGTGCTTTGCTGCCCTCCATGGCGTTCGACCCCGGCGAGGTCACTCTCCAGGTCCTCAAGGACGCGACCGGTGCCTTCAGTTTCCAGCTGATCAGCGAGACGTTCTACGCACCGGAGATCTTCCACTTCCGGGCCGGCGACCCGCGCCAGGC
>CAMLJW010000545.1 GCA_946480485.1 uncultured Streptomyces sp.
ACGAGCAACACTGTCCGGATCCAATGCCACTCCGGTTGGGCCGGTCCGTACCAGAGCCTTGCTCCGGGTCTCCATCAGGAACCCGAACTCCACTGCAGGGGCGGAGGTGGCGAAAACCCCTACAGAAACGCCAGGTTCACGATCCAGAAGCTCGTCGCCGCCACCAGCGCCGCGGCCGGCATGGTGATGAACCAGCCGAGGACGATGTTCTTGGCGACACCCCAGCGAACCGCGTTGACACGCTTCGTCGCGCCGACACCCATGATCGCCGACGTGATGATGTGGGTCGTGGAGATGGGGGCCTTGAAGATGAAGGCCGTGATGAACATGATCGACGCGCCGGTCGTCTCGGCGGCGAAACCCTGCGGCGGATCCAGCTCGATGATCTTGCGGCCCAACGTGCGCATGATGCGCCAGCCGCCCGCGTACGTACCGAGCGACAGCATGACCGCGCAGACGATCTTCACCCAGACCGGGATCGGGTCGCCGTAGTCCTCGACGTCCGCGATGACCAGGGCCATCACCACGATGCCCATCGTCTTCTGGGCGTCCTGGAGACCGTGGCCGAGCGCCATCCCCGCCGCCGACACCGTCTGCGCTATGCGAAAACCGCGCTTCGTCTTGTGCGGGTTCGAGCGGCGGAAGATCCACATGATCGCTGTCATCACCAGATAGCCGACGACCAGGCCGACCACCGGTGACACGAACATCGGGATGACGACCTTCTCGAGGACGCCGGACCAGTAGACCGTCGTACCGCCTGCCAGAGCCGCGCCCACCATGCCGCCGAACAGCGCGTGCGAGGAGGACGACGGCAGCCCGAAGTACCAGGTGATGAGGTTCCAGGTGATGGCACCCACCAGTGCCGCGAAGAGAATTCCCATTCCCTTCGAGCCCTCCGGCGTGGAGATCAGCCCCTCGCTGACCGTCTTGGCGACCCCGCTGCCCAGAAAGGCACCCGCCAGGTTCATCACCGCGGCCATCGCGAGCGCCGCCCGGGGTGTCAGTGCCCGGGTCGACACGGACGTCGCGATCGCGTTCGCCGAGTCGTGGAAGCCGTTCGTGTACGTGAAGAAGAGCGCGACCGCGATGGTCACGACCAGAGCGAAGGTTTCCATGGAGGCTTCAGGACTCCTTGACGGCGATGGTCTCCACGGTGTTCGCCACGTGCTCGAACGCGTCCGCCGCTTCCTCCAGTACATCCACGATCTGTTTGAGCTTCAGCACCTCGATCGCGTCGTACTTGCCGTTGAAGAGATGTGCGAGCAGCTTGCGGTGGATCTGGTCGGCCTGGTTCTCCAGGCGGTTGACCTCGATCCAGTACTCGGTGAGGTTGTCCATGGTGCGGAGGTTCGGCATCGCCTCGGCGGTCAGCTCCGCCGCCCGCGCCAGCACCTCGATCTGCTGGTCCACACCCTTCGGCAGATCCTCGATGTTGTAGAGGACGACCAGGTCGACGGCCTCCTCCATGAAGTCCATGATGTCGTCGAGGGACGAGGCGAGGGAGTAGATGTCCTCACGGTCGAACGGCGTGATGAAGGAGGAGTTCAGCTGGTGGAAGATCGCGTGCGTGGCGTCGTCACCGGCGTGTTCCGCGGCCCGCATACGCTCTGCGATCTCGGCCCGGGCGGACGCGTCGGCCCCGAGCAGTTCCATCAGGAGCCTCGAGCCCGTGACGATGTTGTCCGCGGATGCGGCGAACATGTCGTAGAAGCTCGTCTCCCTGGGGGTCAGACGAAATCGCACGTATGGTCCTCGGATTGCTTCGGTTTCGGTCAGGCTGATGCTAGGTGCATCATCCGGCCACGACTACCGGCCGTCCACCAGTGTCGCCCATCGTGCAGAGTGGTCATCACGGGGCCCTTCGGAGCACCGACCGGGTGGATCCGAAGAGGAATCCGGGCGAGGAATCTGGCGTGGGACAGGCGTGGATTCGGCGTGGGACGCCAAGGGTCCTCTATCCGGCAGAATTCGATATCATATACCCACTAGGGGTATGGAGCCCGGCGGGCTGGCCAGGTTCGCCGCAGTGAACAGCAGGAGGACGCGATGACGACCACCGAGGCCGGCGCGGGTGCGCCCTCCCCGGATGTGGCCGATGTGGCTGATGCGGGTGAAGTGGTGGCCGATCACGATCGCGGCATTCACGGTTATCACCAGCAGAAGGACGAGCATCTCAAGCGGCTGCGTCGCATCGAGGGCCAGATCCGGGGCCTCCAGCGGATGGTCGACGAGGACGTCTACTGCATTGACATACTCACTCAGGTCTCCGCCTCCACGAAGGCCCTCCAGTCCTTCGCCCTCCAGCTCCTCGAGGAGCACCTCCGCCACTGCGTCGCGGACGCGGCCGTCAAGGGCGGCGCTGAGATCGACGCCAAGGTGGAAGAGGCGACGAAGGCGATCGGCCGGCTGCTGCGCACGTGACGTACCGACAGGTGACCTGTCTCTCACGCCTGGGGATCAGGCCGAGTTGTCGGCGTCCACGCCGTGTTCTTCGCGGAAGCGCTCTTCGGTCAATCCAAGCACCTCGTCGATGCGGTCGGGGCTGAGCCGGTCCTCACGGGCGGCCGATGCCGCGATGATCAGGTCTCCGCACAGCTCGATCTCGGCGAGGGCCACATGGTCCTGAACTGCCGTACCGCGCACCGGAGCCACGTGCATCATCTCTTCCTGCCGTCACCGACTCCCTAGAGTAGGGAGCGGCCCACATACGGCGCATGGCACCAACGGGCCATTTCCGGCCCGGGCACATTCCGGACCTTCGAGGCCCGGCCGTTCCCTCCCCGGGGCCGTTCGAGCGCCCCGGCCGCGGCGGCCCCTGCTCGGCTACTCCTCAGCGATCTTCCCGGCGAAGATGTCCTCGGCGTCGGGCAGTCGTACGTCCACGGGGACCCCGAAGTCGTACAGCAGCGTCATCGAGGCGACCGCGACGGTGTCCTGCTGCTGTCCGTTCACAAAGCTGAACCGGTGCCGGAGCTTGCGGATGCGTCCCTGGTCGTCGAGGTAGGCGTCGAACGGGACTTCGGCCTTGGCGAACCCTTTGGCCGCTGCCCGGAGCGGTCCGCGGTTGCCCGCCGAGGCCCGCTCGGCCGCCTCGCCGAGGTCGGCGGTCCCGCGATAGTGCCGTACCGGAGTGCCGACGACCGACGTCTCTCCCACGTACGTCGCCTTCCGCGTGCCCCGCAGCAGTTCGGCGGCGGCGAGCGGATCGGTGGCGCCGCCGGTGACGAGGTTGCCGTCGGAGAGCGTGGTCGTGTCCACGCGGACCCATTTGTCGGCGGGCACTCCGGCTCCGCGGTTCTTCATGTAGAGCGCCCCCGGCGCGAGGAGTTCGGTGATCGGGCGGTGCTCGGAGGCGCCGGCCGGGTCCTGCGGGAGGAACAT
>CAMLJW010000546.1 GCA_946480485.1 uncultured Streptomyces sp.
GTCCACACCGGGCTGCAGCAGATCCGCGACCTGCGCCTGCCGGAGGATGTCGGTCAGGGCGCCTTCGGCTGCGTCGGGGTCCTTGATGAAGGGCTGGGCCGCGAGCCTCCGATCGGTCACGGCCAGAACGGCGTACGAGGTGTAGAGGTGGTGGAAGACACGGCTCTCCTCGTCGGTCGGCAACGCCGTCATCAGCAGCGCCTCGACCATCGCGCGCGGCCCCGGCCCGTCCCCGGCGGCTCGGATGCGGGCGGCGAGCCGCTCCCCGAACTTCCCGGTCAGGTGCTCCAGTCCGAAGAGCAGCAACTTCTCCTTGGTCTCGAAGTAGTACTGCACCAGCCGCAGTGACACGCCTGCCTCGGCTGCCACATCGCGCATCCCCACGGCGTGCAGCCCGCGTCGCCCGGCGACCCGGACGAGCGCCTCCGCGATCTCGGTGCGCCGTTCCGTATGGTCCACCCGCTTGGGCATCGGCTGGGTTCTCCGCTCATCGTCCGCTGGGTCCGCGCCTGGCGACCCTTTCATGGTACAGCCGTATCCACATCGTGATACGTTCGTACCACGAAACCGAGACCCTCCGGAGGTGGCCGTGTCCGAGACCACTGCCCGCACCCAGGCCGACGTCGGCCGCTATGTGAGCGACACCTGGCGCGACCGCTACTTCGCCGCCTGTGACGCCGTCTACGCGCTGGGCGCACCAGCCCTGGCGGAGCAGGACGTGGAAACCGCGTTCGGTACCACCCACGTGTACCGCTACGGGCCCGCCGACCCCGCGGCCCAGTCCCGCACCCCGATCGTCCTGGTGCACGGAGCGGGATCCTGTTCCGCCATGTGGTACCCGAACACCCCCGACCTCAGCGCCGACCGCTCCGTCTACGCCGTCGACACCCCCGGCGACCCCGGACGCAGCGTGCAGCGCGAGCCGATCCACCAGCCCGAACGGGCCGCACAGTGGCTGGACGAGACGCTCGCCGGGCTCGGGCTCGAACGCGTCCACCTCGTCGGCATCTCCTACGGAGGCTGGCTCGCCCTGAACCAGGCGCACCGCAGGCCCGAACGCCTCGCTTCGGTCACCCTGCTCGACCCGGGCGGCCTGGAGAAGGTGGGGCTTCGCTTCTTCCTCTGGCTCTTCGCCGGCCTCTTCGCGAGCTTCGCACCCAACGCGCTGCGCCCGCGACTGGCGGCCTGGCTGGAACAACCGGTCCTGGTCATGCCCGAGCTGCGCACGATGATCAGGACCGCGGTCCGCGCCTACCGCATCCGTCGCCCTGCACCGCTTCCCCTGTCCGAGGCGGAAATCTCCACCATCCGTACGCCGCTCTATCTGGTGCTCGGCAAGAGCAGCCTCCTGCTGCACCCCGAGCGGCAGATGGAGCGCGTTCCGCGCCTGATACCGGGCGCCCATGCCGAGATCATCACCGGTACCGGACACGGACCGCAGATCGACCACGGGCAGGAGACGAACCGCAGGATGTTGAACTTCATGGCCTCTGTCGACTGACAACCGCCGAGCCGACGGGCAATCCGGACAGCCGGGGTGGGCGGCCTGGAGGCCATCCAGAAACCGCACCCAGGGCGCATGCGGTCAGGCTGAGGTGTAAGGATCCCGTCGGCCGCTCCGACGAGAGGGCTCAGCACGAAGTCCCCTCCGTCACGCAGGACTTGGGCGGACGCGGCCGCTGTGGCGCTTCCGGGACCTCGCCAGGTTTACCGCGGGAACCGCAAGCTGAGTGCTCGCAGGTGCGAAGGCCGCGCTGAACGCAGCGAATCCGCAGGTCAGCGGCGCCCGGCGGCGCCGGGGGCGGTGATACCGTCGTGCGGGCGGAGAACCCGTGCCCTTTGCGTGCCCGATTCTTCGTACGCCTGCAGGCCCGAACCGGCGGCGAATGGCCGATGACGCACAAGCCCCAGGTCGCTGACCTGGGGCTTCAATAAGAGCGGGTGACGAGAATCGAACTCGCGCTCTCAGCTTGGGAAGCTACGACGCTTGGAGGGCGACATGGCTGTTGACCTGCGCTTATGCGCCTCAGGCGTGGCACCGTGGGAGCGGGCTCGCACCGCTGTTGACCGTTGTTGTCCGCACTTAAGGGCACGCTGTGGGCACGGCGCCGTGGACGGATGTCGGTTTCGCGTTCCCGGGCGTCCTGGGGATCGAGGATGACGGTCTTACTGGAGGAGATAGCGAGCCTCCTGGAGCGCAGTTGGCTGTTCACGCCCAGGAAGAGATCACGCAGTTCGCTCCAGTCTGGGTGGAAGACCTTGATGTCGTCGGAGTAGCGCAGGAACCGGGCGCTGTTCTGGGCCAGGTAGGAATCGACAGGGGCCAGGTAGAGATTGGCGAGTATGCCGGAGGCGTCCGGTCCTTGGGGTAGACCCCAAGCATGGTTGATGGACTGGAACCGGGAGAGGAAGTCGATGATGTGGCCGGCGGCCCGACCGTCACCACCGAGGGCTTCTAGATCGTCCCCGAGCATGGCCACGTCGATGTGCTCGTAGAAGGCCGCGATGTCGAGGTAGGCGACCCTGAGTGAGGTGTCGGAGCGGATAGCCCGAAGCGACTTCGCCCGATAGGAGGACCAGTTGGACCACCACTTGATGGGCTCGCCCTTGAAGCGGTTCCATCGGTAGCTGAAGACGCCGGGGTGAAGCTGGCAGTCGATCTGATCAGCGACGGTGAAGATCAGTGCGTCGTAGATAAGCCGGTCTCGGGTGGAGAAACGGGCCAGTGGCCGCACGGTCAGATCGGTCTTGGGGAAGTCGATGATGCTGGTACTTTCCGGGCCGCATGCGCCGGTCTCGATGGCCCGCACCAGTGTCTCGCGGTAGCCGCGTTCCCACTGATGTTGTACGTCCTGGTACCCGATGACGTCGGGGACTTCTGATTGGTGTTCGCCCGCTATGAGCAGGTCTTTGGCTTTGGTGAGCCTGTTGGGAAGGTCCACCGGTCCCCTTTGTCGAAATTTATGCGCCCCACCCGGGATGGTATCTGGGAGGGGCTGGGACTCGGCTGCGGTCTGCCTCGCTTGTGACCGGTCTCCCACCGGCCGGTGAGGGGGCAAGTGCGGGCGGTTAAGCGAATGGTCCACCGGTCGCCGAGGCGGTTCCTCAGAGCTTCCCGCCAGGGCCGCCACCGAGAATCGTCTCCCTGGCTGCTCTTGAGCAGATGGCCTGCTGGCGGGTGGTAAAGCCCATCCGGTTCCAGTGGAAGAGGATGTGCCGGGCCAGGATGCCGCGCAGGCCGAGCTGAAGGTTGCCCGCGCGTGCCGCGTCTGCGAGGGCTTGGCCGCAGTGCTCCAACCCGGTCACCCAGTTCCCGAGCGGCGCGAGTAGGCCGTCGGTGAGTGCGGGGCCAGCGTCGAGCGTCAAGATCGGAGGAAGCGATGT
>CAMLJW010000547.1 GCA_946480485.1 uncultured Streptomyces sp.
CAACAGGGCCGCGGAATCACCAACTACAGAGGCCGACCACAGCACCGCATCGCCCATCCCACACGTGAAGTGGGCGTTCTCATCGGAGAGGTGCCCGGCCACCCGGCACGCACGGTCCGCGGTCAACTCCGCATGCTGTGCGCTGCCGTGGGTGTGCCCGTCCGGCGAGCCGAGGACGTTCTCGAAGTGGTGGGCCTCGTCAGCCGGCGCGGCGAACGCCTGGGCACGCTCTCGCGCGGCATGGACCGTCGCCTCGGCCTGGCCTGCGCACTGTTGGCCGACCCGCATACGCTTGTTCTCGACGACCCAGCCGACGGGCTCTCACCCCGCGAAAGCCGCTGGTTGCACGGGATTCTGCGCGCGCACACCGCCGAGGGTGGGACCGTGCTGTTCACCACGGACGACCCGAAGGAAGCCGCGCGGACCGCCGACCGGGTCGTCACGATCGAAGACGGCAGGCTCGTCGCCGACCAGGACGCCGAGGACTTTGCCCGCGCCAGGCTCCGGCCCCGCGTCGCCGTCCGCAGCCCGCACGCCGCCCGGCTCGGCTCCCTCCTTACCAAGGAGGCCCGTATCGCGCGCCGTTCCGTCGAAGTCGTCCGAGAGGATGGCAACCGGCTCTCGGTGTACGGCAGCACGTGTGCCGACATCGGCGAAACCGCGTACCACCACGGCATTCTCCTTCACCAACTCGCCGACGGGATGGGAGATGCGGGGCCCACAGCGGCACAGCGGTCCTCAGGTGACCCTCAGGAGGCCGTGGTGCCCCCGAGATCCTCCGAGGGGGCAGACACGCGCGGGCTGTCCCCCCTCCCGCCCCCCATCGCCGTTCGTCAAGGGCCCGGCCCGTTGCGTCCGCTGCGCTATGAACTGCGCCGGGCGGCAGGAGTCGGTACCGGCTATCTCACTGCGGCCGCCGTTCTCGCCGCCTGCGCCCTCATCTCCGTACTCCTGGCACGGGCGGGGCATACGTCGCAGCCGCGCCTGCTCGCTGCATGGCCGCAGCAATTCCCGCTGCCGCCTGCGGCGCTCGGCGCGGGGCTGCTCGGCGCCATCGCCTTCGGCGACGAGTTCCGCCACCCGGCCCTGGCCGCTGATCGCGGCACCGTCCCCCGTCGGATGGGATTGCTCGTGGCCAAACTCCTCGTTGCTGCCGCCACCGCGCTGATCCTGGCTGTCCTCACGGTGGGTGCGGACGGCCAGCTGCTCTACATCCTCTACGGGCGGGAGCTCATCGCAGTTCCCGCCGACTGGCCTTCGCTGAGTGCGAGTTGGCTGTGCCTCATGGTGGGCTGCGCCTGGGCGGGGGTGTTGGCCGCGGGTATCTTCCGGTCGACAACCGCCGGAATCGCGGCGGTTCTCGCCGTGCCCGTCGTTGTCGTACCCCTCGTGCAGAAGGTCTTGGAGGGACCGTCCGCACGGACCACGGCCGGGGTTTCGACCCGGGTGCGTGAGCTCGTGCTGGTGCAGTGGCCCTTCGGGGGCGCACGCTATCTGGCCGCTGGGGTGCGGATGATCGTCCAACCTGTGGGCGGCGCCCTGATGTTGTCGCTCGCTGCCCTGCTGTGCCTGTATCTGCTCACGACCCTGCGCTGCAGGGTCCGATGAAGGCAGCCTGCGGCACATGCGTTCCCATAGTGCGCACAACTCCTCGGAGAACGCCCATTTCTTTCCGATAAGGCGTCAATTGCGACGGGGTAAGCGATCACCCTTTCGTGTGCTTTTCACCAAAGACCTCAAGGGAGTTGGAGCCGACGCCGACAAAGGATGCGTGAGTACCCTTGCGCACACCATGATGACCGCCGCCCGCTCCGTAGACTCCGGCCTCGCCGGCGCGGGCGAACTCGACCGCTACCCCTATGCGGAGGCCCCCAGGGCCGACCGCGTCGGCACTCCTGTGTGGGACGGTGCGGACCCGGAGATCGGCCGCGTGAGCAGGCGTGCCGCGGGCAGCCGCGGCCGTGGCCTGCACGGCCAACTCGTCCAACAATTGGGCCAGATGATCGTCTCTGGAGACCTGGGAGCCGACCGCCCGCTCGTCCCCGAAGAGATCGGCCAGCGGTTCGAGGTCTCCCGCACCGTCGTCCGTGAGTCACTCCGCGTCCTTGAGGCCAAGGGCCTGGTCAGCGCCCGCCCCAATGTCGGCACGCGTGTACGGCCCGTCAGTGACTGGAACCTCCTCGATCCGGACATCATCGAGTGGCGTGCCTTCGGGCCGCAGCGCGACGACCAGCGGCGGGAGCTGAGCGAGCTGCGCTGGATGATCGAGCCGCTGGCCGCCCGTCTCGCTGCCGGGCACGGACGCGAGGAGGTGCAGCAGCGGCTCGCCGATATGGTCGAGATCATGGGGCATGCCATGGCACAGGGCGACTCGCTCACCTTCTCGCGCGCCGACGCGGAGTTCCACTCGCTCCTCATCCAGGTCGCGGGCAACCGGATGCTGGAGCACCTCTCAGGGATCGTGTCGGCCGCGCTCCAGGTCTCCGGCGGCCCGGTTACCGGCTGCGACCGGCCGAACGAGACCTCCCTGACGCACCACGCCCGGATCGTCGACGCCCTCGCAGCCGGTGACGGGGCAGGTGCCGAGGCAGCCATGCGCCAACTGCTCACAGTCCACCCCGAGGTGGAGCGCGTGGTCCCCGCGCCGCGCGAGCACTGACCGCACACCGAGGCGGCGCGTTCGGAGGCGTGCCCTTCTCGCGCGGCATCGCTCGACCGGCGAACCATCTGCGGCCGGACTCTGCCGGAAATCCTCTGGAATCGGGCAGGGTCCGGCAGCGGGATGAGACGTCGGGCCCGTCGGATGACCACCTATGACCGTGTCTGGCCGCTTTTGATGCTTACGGGGTGTGACTCGGGCCACGCAGATTGGACGTAACGCTCCACGGAACAGCGCGATGACCTAAGAGGTGACAGCCGAGGAGGGAATACGGACGCCGCTCAAGGCGCTGTGCATCTTCCCGGCCCCGCTCGCGCCGTCGGCTCACCCCAAGTCGGCGGTCGTCGGCTCCGGTCCACACTGGACGGGGCCGGAAGCCGTTTTCCAACGTTCCGAGAGGTTGTTCGTGTCGGCCAGCACATCCCGTACGCTCCCGCCGGAGATCGCCGAGTCCGTCTCTGTCATGGCGCTCATTGAGCGGGGAAAGGCTGAGGGGCAGATCGCCGGCGATGACGTGCGTCGGGCCTTCGAAGCTGACCAGATTCCGGCCACTCAGTGGAAGAACGTACTGCGCAGCCTCAACCAGATCCTCGAGGAAGAGGGTGTGACGCTGATGGTCAGTGCCGCGGAGCCCAAGCGCACCCGAAAGAGCGTCGCAGCGAAGAGCCCGGCCAAGCGCACCGCCACCAAGACGGTCGCGGCGAAGACGGTGACCGCC
>CAMLJW010000548.1 GCA_946480485.1 uncultured Streptomyces sp.
CACACGATCATCGGTGTCTACGGGGCCGAGTACCGAGGCATCGTCCAGTACTACCAAGGGGAAACTTGGTAAGTGGACTCATCTGGCGTTGATGTAGGCGAGCGCGGGATCGCGGAAAAACCCACGGACCACTTCAGGCAGAGCGCGGAGCCGTTCCAACGCACGCTCGATGAGGGTGTAGAACTCGGATTTGCGGGTGACCGCGGAGCGGCCGACCTGGTCGTGGTGAAATCGGCCCGGGGCGCGGTGCTGGTCTTTCGACCAATCCGTTTCCCCGGGCCGTTTCCCGCACCCGGCGTGCCCCTCTCAAGGCACCGGGCGCTCCACAAGTCCCGTTGCGTGACCTGCGCGTCCTCATGCCGTGCTGGGCCAGGGTGAGGGGATGACTGATCCCCGGTAGCGGTAGCGCGTGGTGCGCACTTTCGCCGGGTTGAACAGTCGTCGTTCCTCACTGGCCGGCCACCACCCGCCGGCGCAGTAGTGTTGGCGGAGGTCCTTCCAGGTGGTCCGGCGATGTTTGCGCCGTATCCATTTCATGACCTGGCGCCAGGTGTAGGAGCTCAGGTACTGGAACGTGGCGCTGGACACGCCGGGCCGAAAGAAGGCGCACCAGCCCCGCAGCAACCGGTTGAGCGGGATGAGCAGGGCGTCGAGCGGCAGGTTGGTTCCTGTGCTCCGGCAGTGTTTCCGCACCTTGCCCGCGAGGGTCTTGACGGCCTTGCGGGCTGGATAGGTATAGATGTAGTGCCGGTTGGTGCCTGGCTTGCGGTGGCGCTGGATGCGCCAGCCGAGGAAGTCCAGGCCCTCGTCGATGTGGGTGATCAGCGTCTTGTCCTCCGACAGGCGCAGGCCCACGGTGGACAAGACCTGGGCGATCTGGTCACGGAGTGCCTCCGCATCGGCTCTGGTGCCGGAAACCACCAGGCACCAGTCGTCGGCGAAGCGGACGAGCCGGAAGTTCGGCAGTCCGCGCCGTCGGCGTCGTTGCCGTGTGCTGGGGGCGGTCTCTGGCCCGCCGGGTGCCTGGGCGAGGTAGTCGTCCAGCACCGACAAGGCCACGTTGCTGAGCAACGGTGACAAGATCGATCCCTGCGGGGTACCGGTGTCATTCGCTCGTAGCTGCTGATCCTCACCGAGGATCCCGGCCTTGAGGAATGCCTTGACCAGGGCCAGTACGCGCTTGTCCCCAATCCGCCTGCGCACCCGGTCCATGAGCGCCGGATGCGAGATTTCATCGAAACACGCCTTGATGTCGCCCTCGACAATCCACTCGTAGGAGCGGGCGGTGAGATGGCGCACCTCGGCCACCGCGTCGTGGACCCGATGGTTCGGGCGGAACCCATACGAACACGGCAGAAAATCCGCTTCGAAGATCGGTTCCAGCACCAGTTTCAGGGATGCCTGCACCACCCGGTCGGTAATGGTGGCGATTCCCAGCCGCCGCAGCTTACCGTTCGGCTTGGGAATCATCCGTTCCCGGACCGGGAGCGGGCAGAAGCTGCGGTCCTTCAGCGAGATCCGCAGCCGTTCGAGGAAGTCCTCGATACCCTGCACGGCCTCGATCGAGTAGGCGGTGTTACCGTCCACTCCAGCCGTGCGGGCTCCCTTGTTTCCCCGCACCCGGGCCCATGCAACCAGCAGGAACGCCGGGTCAACAACGAGGTTGAACAGATCATCAAACCTGCGATGAGGAGCCTCGCGGGCCCAACGGTGCAGCTTCGTCTGGATCTCCAGTACCCGGCGTTCCGCCCCGATCAGGGCGCACTCCAGCTCGTCGGTATTCACCGGCGAGTACCTCCTGGCCTTCCAGTCCTTCCGCCGCGGACTTGCTGTCCCCCTTCGCCATGTGCGCGCCTCTCGCGTGCTCGGACTACTACGGGGACTCCGCCACGCACTGATGCCCTCGGCCGACGACGAACCTGCCCGCCGCCCGGCTGGCCGCCGGGCCGGACGGGCGACATCAGCGCGCTTCCCACGTTCACCACCCTCCGGTCGACGAGTGAGCCGCCCAGCTCTACCCCGGCAGCATCGCCACACCTACGCCGCAGGCTTTCGGCGTGGCCTCCCCACCGGCGTCAAAACCCGGCTTCGGAGTCACCGACCGGCTTCCCCGGCGGTGTGCACTGCGTCCCGACCCAGATCCGCCAGGTTCGAGTCGGTGGAAGAGTTACGGGGCGTCCGACACTGGTTCCTCGCGTACGGCGTCTCGTCTCGCTTGCCGAGCCCACACCGTCTGGCAGTACCGGTGCGTCCCGTCGTTGTCAGGGCTGCTCCCACCCTCCCGAGCGTCTCCCCGGTCGGGCTGCCCTCAGCTTCCCTGGCCGGCTGCGACCGGCCAGGAGCGGTCCCTTTCACACCGCCCGGAATGACGGCGCCTCGTGGCGCACTTTGACGTTCTTCCACACCCACTCGTCAGGGTTGAGCTCGGGAGAGTAGGGCGGCAGAAAGAACAGTTTTAGGCGGCCGTCGAGTGAGTCGACGTAGTCGCGCACGACCCGCGCCTTGTGCACCGAGTGGTTGTCCAGAACGAGGAAGATCGGGCCGTTGGTGTCGTGGACGAGTTTCTTCAAGAACTCCACGAAGACCTCGGCGTCGAAACGGCCAGTGAACACGTCGAAGTGCAGCACGCCCAGTGGGGTGACCGCGGAGATCATGTTGAACCCGGCGCGTTCGGCAGTGGCCTCCACGATCGGGGTCTCGCCGACCGGTGCCCAGGTCGTGCCCGCGTGGTGGTCGGTGCGTACCCCGGCCTCGTCGCCGAAGTAGATCGTGGCCCCGACCTGCTGGGCCTGCGCGCGGATGGCCGGGAACTCCTCCTCACGCCACCGTCGGACCGCCTCCGGATCCTGCTGCGAGGCCCGGTAGAGCGGCCGCTGCGGAGACAGCCCAAGCCGACGCAGGAGCTTGCCGATCCCCTGCGGGGTCATCCGCACCCCGAATCGGTCCACGATCAGCTGCCCGACGATCACTCGCGTCCACAACGCGAAATCGAACTGGAACTGCCGCGGATCCCGACCAACCAGCCAACTCCGCAACTGCGCCGTCTGCTCATCGGTCAACTTCGACTTCGCACCCGGGATCGGCCGTACCGTCAACGCCTCCACGCCACCAGCCAGATACAATCGCTTCCACTCAAAGTACGTCGCCCTGCTCAGCCGCAACGCCGACTTAATCGCCTCCGCCGAAACGCCATCCTCGAACATACGAATGAACTGCCTGCGGATGTCTGGGAGCTCGCGTCGGGGAAGGCGCCGCTGCTTCACCAGCAAATGGTATCAGCTCCGCCCTTGAGTCGACTAGTCAAGTTTCTGGTTAGTATGCGCCACGAGCGCTACCGGTTCAACCCGGTACGGCGACTGTACATACCGAAG
>CAMLJW010000549.1 GCA_946480485.1 uncultured Streptomyces sp.
CGCACGTGCCGCGGCCACGAGAGCGACACGGTTGCGCACGCCGAGCTTGCGCATAGCTGATGGTGTGCTTGGGAAGGCCCGCGCCTCGGCGCGCAGGTGTGCTGCTTGGCGTCTACGACGCCATCGAATCGGCGAGGCCGGACCGGACACGTCTATTCGTGCCGCTTGGAGGGCGTGGGCAGGAGCACGCGAGAGACCGCGCCGGTTCCGTGGTGGATGGCGTGTGTGCACGGCCGCAACTCGTTCCCGGTGCCGGGCAGTGCATCGGTGCCTTCGTTGCGTGCGTACCGTGGGTGGGAACCGCCGGCTATCAGCAGGCCTATCCGGTGTCCGGCCTTGACCTTGTGTGCGCAGGCGTCGAGGCGCACGCGCACGGACTGCACCTGGTCGATGGGCGAGGTGGGATCCAGGCGGAGGAATCCTTCGGCGAAGTTGCGGGACACACCTTCGAGGTCGACGTCGCAGAGCCGTACGAAGACGTCGGCGTGCGGGTTGCTTCTGGTGTGGGCCAGTTCGACGACGGGTGTTCCGATGATCTCCAGCGGGCCGGTCAGCGGGGGCGTGA
Organism: uncultured Streptomyces sp.; assembly: GCA_946480485.1. Next base: position 566 of record CAMLJW010000549.1, read on the forward strand.
CGAAGCTGAGGACATCGGAACGGCTCTGCAGGGCGGCGTTGTCCTTGACGCCGCTGTCGCGGGTGAGCAGTGGGCCACCGAGGGTCGGTGTGGGGTTCGCCGGGGCGTAGACGTACGTGGACGGCGCTCCGCCACTCGGCTCGTCGGCCAGGAGCTTCCCGCCCGGCTGCAGGTAGCGCACGGTCTCGCCGGCCGCAGGCGGCCATTCCGCGAGCCGTCGCCAAGCGCCCTGGCCCGTGACGTACACCTCGACGGGGGGTTTGGGCCGTGTGGGTGCCGGCGTTTCGCCGGCGGCGAGGTGGGTCTCCAGCCATTCGAGATTGCTGCTGAGCAGGCGCCCCATGCCCTTTCGGCCCAGTTCCTGGTGGGTCCATGGGCCGACGGTGAGCGAGACGTCGACTCCGCGAGTACGCAGCGTCTGGTACTGGTGCAGGGTCTGGTCGAGGAAGAGGTCCTGCCAGCCGGCGGTGAGCCGCACCGGTATGTTCGCTCGCTGCAGGGCGTCGTCGAGTTTGAGGCGGTCCCACACGGGATCGTCGGGGTCAGGTGTCGTCAGCCATTCTCGGAACCACGGCGTGCGGTGCTCCGTCGCCGTGTCGGCTGCGTCGGCCAACGGGAGGGCGGCGAAGACCGGGGCCAGTCGCCGGTTCATCGTCAGCAGGCGGGCCACACCGCGTAGCCCGGTGAATCGCTCCTGGTTGGCCATCGTCTCCGCCCAGGACAGGAAGTCGCCGAGCTGGAATGCTCCGGCTCCGTACACCGTGTGGTGCATGTTGTGGGGGGCGACGGCGATCAGGCAGGTACGCAACTCCGGGGGCGGGTCCATCAGGAGCGCCCACTGGGTCCAGCCCACATAGGATCCGCCGGCGGTGGCGAGCCGCCCGTCGAACCACGGCTGGGTCCGCAGCCAGGCCACCGCGTCCTGGGCGTCGTCGGCCTCGTTCGCCATCGGGTAGAAGGTTCCCGTGGAGCCGAACGTGCCGCGGCAGCTCTGCACCGCGACGTGATACCCGTGGCCCGCGTAGACCCTCGCCTCCAGATTACCCGGGAAGCTGCGCCCGTACGGTGTGCGCAGCAGGACGGTGCCCTTCGGCCGGCCGGTGACGGGGGCGTAGTGGTCCGTGACCAGAAGGGCGCCGTCGCGCGCGGGCGTCGGCAGGTTCCGCTCGACCCGGTAGTCGTATCGCGTGCCCGGCAGCCGCATCAGACGGGTCAGGATCCGGTCCGTCGTGCGAGCGGCCAGGCTCGGGGGCGCCGGAGCGGTGGGACGTGGAAGAGGGTGGGTCATGGACTGCTTTCCTGTTCTTGCGGTGGACGGGGGCGGGACCTGACGTGCCGGAGTCGGTTCACAGGCAGGCGCGCAGCGCGCGGCAGAGGGCGTCGGCTCGATCGTCGGGAAGACCACCGGGCTGTGCGGTCTGGTAGGCGAAGGCGATCTCCGATTCCAGGTGTGCGAAGCCGAGGCAGCCGCCGAAGCCGTCGTGGCCGAAGCTGCCCGGGCCGGCCATCGGCCGGTGGGCCGAGCTGGTCATGAAGCCGGTGCCCCAGCGGTTGCCCTCGTCGGGCCCCACGAACGGCCGGCCCTCGGAGCGCAGCACGCGGGCATCGCGGACGGTGTCCGGGCCCAGCAGCCTGACTCCGTCGACCTCGCCCACCGTGGCCGCGTACAGCCGTGCCAGGCTGCGGGCGGTGGTCACGAGATTGCCCGCCGCGATCTCGACCGACAGCCACGCCTCCCTGTTGACGGTCTGGATGAGGTTGGCGGTGTCGAAGACGCCACCCAGGCTCATCGAGCGTTCGATCATCGGTGAGGCGAGAGCGGTGGCCATCAACGCGGCGGCGTCGGGGTCGGTGTGGGGCAGCGGGTCGGCCAGGGGGTGGAAATCGGCGTCCGTGGGGTCGGCGCCGTACGTCATCGTCAGGTTCAGCGGAGCCGCCACGTGCTCGCGCAGCCACTGGCCGGGCCGCAGTCCCGTCGCCCGGCGCAGCACCTCGCCGGCCAGCCAGCCGAACGTGAGCGCGTGGTAGGCATAGGCGGTTCCCGGGGACCAGGCCGGTGCCTGCCGGGCCAGCGCGTCCGCCACGGGCTCCCAGGCGCGCAGGTCCTCCAGCGTCAGATCCGCCTCGGGCGCCACCAGGCCGGCCTGGTGCGCGAGGAGTTGCCGTACCGTCGTCGTCTCCTTGCCCTTGTCGGCGAACTCCGGCCAGTACTTCGCCACCGGGGCTTCGAGTTCGATCAGCCCGCGCTCGGCGGCCATCAGCAGGCAGACGGTGGTGACTCCCTTGCTCACCGAGAACACGACGGTGCGGGTGTCGGGCGTCCAGGTGCCCCGGGCGGTCCGCCCGGCCCAGATGTCCACGACCGGGGCTCCCTGGGCGTACACCACGCAGGAGGCGGCTGTGTCGCCGCGCTGCCGGAAATTGTCGGCGAAGGCGTCCGCGATCGGTTCGAAGCCGCTGTCCACGCGGCCCTCCACCTGTACTGCTGTCATGTCACGCACTTCCTCGTGTGGTGTTGTCCCGCTTCGAATCCGGGATCAGCTCGTGCATGGCCTCGGCCCGCCGGTCAGTGGTACTGCTCTGCGGGGATCTCGCCTTCTCGCGTCGGCTACGTGCGGTTGAGGGCGCTCATCGCCTGGGGTAGAAAGCGGCGCAGATCGTCGTAGTCGTAGAACCGCGTCGTCGTCGGGCTCGGATGAGTGCCGTTGCCGTAGAACCAGGCGGTGACGGGCACCTGGTTCCGGTCGAGTGCGGCGACGAAGTTCTCGGACATCTGGTGCACGAGGATCTCCAGGGGGGCCC
>CAMLJW010000550.1 GCA_946480485.1 uncultured Streptomyces sp.
TCCGGGCCACGGCCAGCGGATCTTGTGCCCGAGGACCGGTGATCTTCGGCCGATCTTTCGCCGCCCAACGCTCCCACGGGCACTTTCTGTTCGACGGCGCGCCCAGGACCACGTACACTCTCACCTCGTTGGCCATCAGCGGTCCGCAGTCGCAAGGTGCACACCGAGCACCCGACCGGATGCGGTACGTTGGGGGCACACAAAGGGTCGTAGCTCAATTGGTAGAGCACTGGTCTCCAAAACCAGCGGTTGGGGGTTCAAGTCCCTCCGGCCCTGCTACACACACCTTCGCCAGGATGTGTGCACATGTACGTACTGCAATGCACCCGCCGTGCGGCTCAACCGGGCGCGGCACGGCCACGACCCGGATTCAGGTGAGGACGAGTGACGGACGCCGTGGGCTCCATCGACATGCCTGATGCCCAGGATGAGGCGCCGGAGTCCAAGAAGACCGGCCGCAAGGGCGGCAAGCGTGCCAAGAAGGGCCCGCTGAAGCGTCTTGCCCTCTTCTACCGTCAGATCATCGCGGAACTCCGCAAGGTCGTCTGGCCGACTCGCAGTCAGCTGACGACGTACACCGCTGTGGTGATTGTCTTCGTTGTCATCATGATCGGTCTGGTGACTGTGATTGACTTTGGACTTGACAAGGCCGCCAAGTACGTCTTCGGCTGAGCCAAGCGCGAAGGGCGCCGTACCCGGCGTCCCATTTCGCGTGTTCCACCCCTATGTATCCAGGAAGAAGCAGCCACCGTGTCTGACCCGAACCTGAACGACGCCATCGAGTCGGCGGAGTCCGTTGAGGACGAGCTCGACATCGTCGAGGCTGCGGATGCCGAGAACGCCGAGAACGCCGAGAACGCCGAGAGCACCGAAGAAGCTGCCCAGGACGAGCCTGCCGACGTCGAGTCGGGAGAGGCCGCCGAGGACGTGGCCGTCGCTGAGGAAGAGACAGCGGAGGAAGCCGAGGCAGAGGAGGAAGAGGCAGAGCCGGTCGACCCGGTCGCCGCCCTCCGTGAGGAGCTCCGCACGCTGCCCGGCGAGTGGTACGTCATCCACACCTATGCCGGTTACGAGAACCGCGTGAAGACCAACCTCGAGCAGCGAGCCGTCTCGCTGAACGTCGAGGACTTCATCTTCCAGGCCGAGGTGCCGCAGGAAGAGGTCGCTCAGATCAAGAACGGCGAGCGCAAGACCGTCCGTCAGAACAAGCTCCCCGGCTACGTGCTGGTGCGCATGGACCTGACGAACGAGTCCTGGGGCGTCGTCCGCAACACGCCTGGCGTCACCGGCTTTGTGGGCAACGCCTACGACCCGTACCCGCTGACGCTGGACGAGATCGTCAAGATGCTCGCCCCGGAGGCCGAGGAGAAGGCCGCCCGTGAGGCCGCCGAGGCCGAGGGCAAGCCGGCTCCGGCCCGCAAGGTCGAGGTCCAGGTGCTGGACTTCGAGGTCGGCGACTCGGTCACCGTCACCGACGGCCCGTTCGCGACGCTCCAGGCGACCATCAACGAGATCAACCCCGACTCGAAGAAGGTCAAGGGTCTCGTCGAGATCTTCGGCCGCGAGACTCCGGTCGAGCTCTCCTTCGACCAGATCCAGAAGAACTAGAACTCTGGAACAAGCGCTTCCGGCCAGGTCAGGCGAACGCTCGAGCGGTCGCCTGACCTGGCCGGTTTTTGGCCGCGCATGAATACCCGTTATCGTGGTGCGGTATGCCTCCATCCGGATGATCCGGTTCGGACGGCTGGAAACTCTCACTAGGACCCGGAGAGAGCAATGCCTCCCAAGAAGAAGAAGGTCACGGGGCTGATCAAGCTCCAGATCCAGGCCGGTGCCGCCAACCCGGCTCCGCCGGTCGGCCCCGCGCTGGGCCAGCACGGCGTCAACATCATGGAGTTCTGCAAGGCCTACAACGCCGCGACCGAGTCGCAGCGTGGCTGGGTGATCCCGGTGGAGATCACGGTCTATGAAGACCGCTCCTTCACCTTCATCACCAAGACGCCGCCGGCCGCGAGGATGATCCTCAAGGCCGCGGGCGTGGAGAAGGGCTCCGGCGAGCCGCACAAGACCAAGGTCGCCAAGATCACCGAGGCGCAGGTCCGCGAGATCGCCACCACCAAGATGCCCGACCTCAACGCGAACGACCTGGATGCCGCGTCGAAGATCATCGCCGGCACCGCCCGCTCGATGGGCATCACCGTCGAGGGCTGACGAAACCCCGTATGACCTGTGGTAGGGCCAGCGCTGGTCCGCACCACGAACTCCATACCTGAACTCAGGAGTAGAAGTGAAGCGCAGCAAGTCTCTCCGCGCTGCGGACGCCAAGATCGACCGGGAGAAGCAGTACGCCCCGCTCGAGGCCGTGCGTCTCGCCAAGGAGACCTCCACGACGAAGTTCGACGGCACCGTCGAGGTCGCCTTCCGCCTGGGTGTTGACCCGCGCAAGGCCGACCAGATGGTCCGTGGCACCGTGAACCTCCCGCACGGCACCGGTAAGACCGCCCGGGTCCTGGTCTTCGCGACCGGTGACCGTGCCGAGGCCGCGCTCGCCGCGGGCGCCGACATCATCGGCTCCGACGAGCTCATCGACGAGGTGTCGAAGGGCCGTCTGGACTTCGACGCCGTCGTCGCCACCCCGGACCTCATGGGCAAGGTCGGCCGCCTCGGCCGTGTCCTCGGCCCGCGGGGTCTGATGCCCAACCCGAAGACCGGCACCGTGACTCCGGACGTGGCCAAGGCCGTGACCGAGATCAAGGGCGGCAAGATCGAGTTCCGCGTCGACAAGCACTCGAACCTGCACTTCATCATCGGCAAGGTGTCGTTCGACGACACCAAGCTGGTGGAGAACTACGGCGCCGCGCTGGAGGAGATCCTGCGCCTGAAGCCGTCGGCCGCCAAGGGGCGCTACATCAAGAAGGCCGCCATCACCACCACGATGGGCCCCGGCATTCCGGTCGACGCCAACCGCACCCGCAACCTCCTCGTCGAGGAGGACCCGGCCGCAGTCTGAGCCAGACGGCAGTCGCGAGCCGTCGGTCGGCGCGCGTAGGCGTTCTCATCAGCGGGCCCCGCAACCCTTCGAGGTGCGGGGCCCGTCCCATTGATGGTCGCGTATGTCGGGGGCGAGGTCCGCGACGTCCCATCATGCCGCCGCCCTCGGGCCGCGGGCGATGCCCTGGTGGCCTTCCGGCGGGATCGAGAGCCAGGCCAACGAGAACCCGGCCCAGGAATCCAATCACGATGGACATGTGGATCGACGGGGACGACCACACCAAGCAGGTCCGCATGCAGGGCGGTGCCGACAGGGGGCCGCTCGACATGACCATCACCTTTCTTGACTTCAACAAGCCGGTGACAGTCAAG
>CAMLJW010000551.1 GCA_946480485.1 uncultured Streptomyces sp.
GACGACGGGCGGGCGAAGAGCGTGGTTGTAGTTGCTGGCCATGGAGCGGCAGTACGCGCCGGTGGCCGGGACTGCGATGAGATCCCCGGGCGCCACGTCGGCAGGCAGGAAGGCGTCCCGCACCACGATGTCGCCGCTCTCGCAGTGCTTGCCGACCACGCGGGCGAGCATGGGTTCGGCGTCGCTCACGCGCGAGACGAGGGCGACGCTGTACTCGGCGTCGTACAGCGCGGTGCGGATGTTGTCCGACATGCCGCCGTCGACGGAGACGTACGTACGCAGTCCGTCGAGCGGCTTGATGGTGCCGACCTCGTAAAGGGTGAAGGCGGTCGGCCCGACGATGGCGCGCCCCGGCTCGACGGAGAGGCGGGGAGTTCGGAGATTCGCGGCCTCGCACTCGCGCGTGACGATCTCACCCAGCGCCTTGGCGATCTCGTGCGGCTCACTCGGATCGTCCTCACTCGTGTACGCGATACCGAGGCCGCCTCCGAGGTCGATCTCGGGCAGTTCGACGCCGTGCTCGTCGCGGACCTCGGCGAGGAGCTTCACCACCCGGCGCGCGGCGACCTCGAACCCGGCCATGTCGAAGATCTGAGACCCGATGTGCGAGTGAATGCCGACGAGTTCGAGTCCGTCGAGCGCGAGGGCACGCCGTACGGCCTCGGCGGCCTGCCCGTCCGCGAGCGCGATGCCGAACTTCTGGTCCTCGTGAGCCGTGGCGATGAACTCGTGCGTGTGGGCCTCGACGCCTACGGTGACCCGGATCTGCACGCGCTGCCGCCTGCCGAGGGATTCGGCGATGTGAGCGACGCGGACGATCTCCTGGAAGGAGTCGAGGACGATGCGCCCGACCCCGCTCTCGATCGCCTTGGTGATCTCGTCGGTGGACTTGTTGTTGCCGTGGAAGGCGATGCGGTCGGCGGGCATGCCGGCCGAGAGGGCGGTGGCGAGCTCGCCACCGGAGCAGACATCCAGATTGAGCCCTTCCTCGTACAGCCAGCGCACGACGGCACGCGAGAGGAAGGCCTTGCCGGCGTAGAAGACGTCGGCGTCGTGCCCGAAGGCCGTGCGCCACGCGCGCGCCCGCGCCCGGAAGTCGGCCTCGTCGATGAAGTAGGCCGGAGTGCCGAACTCCTCGGCAAGCCTAGTCACATCCATACCACCCACGCTGACGACTCCGTCGGGCGTACGGGTGACGGTCTGCGCCCAGACCTTCGGGTCCAGGGCGTTGAGGTCGGCGGGGGGAGCGGTGTAGTGCCCCTCGGGCAGGACATCGGCGTGACGGGGCCCGGCGGGGTGTGCGGAACGGCTCATGGCGTCTCTTCTTGACTCTTTCAGAGGTGTTCGGGCTCAGAGGTGTTCGGGTGCGTCGATGCCGAGCAGGGACAGGCCGCCGGCCAGCACCGTCCCGGCGGCTTCGGCAAGCGCCAGCCTGGCCCGGTGGGCGGCCAGGGGTTTCTCGTCACCGAGCGGGAGGACCCGGGTGGCCTCCTGGTAACGGAGGAAGGCATCGGCGACGACGACGAGGTGACGGGCCAGACGGTCGGGCGAGTGGTGGTTGGCGGCGGTGGCGAGGGCGGGTGGGTGTTCGGCCAGGGCGGTGAGGAGGGAAACGTGGGGGACAGGGGTGTCGGTCTTTGCAGGGCTCGGATCATCAGGCCCATGCGGGTGTACGTCGCCGGGTGCGCTGTCGAAGCCCAGGTCGGCGGCGTTGCGGCTGAGGGCTCGGGCGCGGGCGTGGGCGTAACGCACCCGGAAGAGGGGGCTCGTCTCGCGCTGCGCGAGGTGGTCAGCGGTGATGCGGGGCCGGTCGTGGGGGGCGGGGTGGAGGAGGGCCCAGCGGGCAGCGTCACGGCCCAGAGGGGTGGGGTCCTCGGGCGCCGGGACGGGCCGGACGTTCACGTCGAGGGGTACGGGATCGCCGGGCCTGCCGTGGACGTCGACGGTCACGCCGAGGGGGCCCGCCCACGCCGGGTCCAACTCGCTCGCGCAGGACGTCCGGACGAGGGCGCCCTGGGAACGGAGGATCCCCGCGAGCACCTGCCCGCTGACCGCGGCACGCACCTCGCACGGGTGGTGCAGCTGCTGGATCCGCCCGGTCGGCTCGTCGGCGTACCCGTGGTCGGCGTACCCGTAACGGACGCCGCGCCGCAGGATGTCCCGGACCAAAGCCTCGGCTCCCCCGTCGAGGGTGATGTTGAGGAAGCCGGGCCCGGTGATCTCGACGCCCGCGACACCCTCGGCGCCGGTGATGTGCGGCCGCAGGATCTCGGCGACCTGACGGGAAGGGCGCCCGGCGGGCCGGGCCAGCCGCAGGGCGACGTTCGTCGCGTAGTCACCACATCCGCCGGGCCCGGGCGGCGCGACCACCGCCCGCGACGGCACGGTCACACTGAGCTCACCGGCGTCCACGGCACGGCGCACGGCACGCAGGACGGTACGGGAGAGCTCGACGGGGGTCACGGGACAAGCGTATGGGAGGAGGGCGGTGGGTGAGCGAGCCGGTTTGCGGGTGGGTCCGGGATGTGGACGGTGGGGGGAGACGGGGTGTGATGGCACGCGGACGGCTGAGGCCGGGTTGACAGGGTGGCGGTGCGGTGCGCTGCGGTCAGCCGCCGGCCTGCCCGGCCCGCTCGGCGCACTCGGTCTCCCCCGCAGCTCCGTACGAACTCCCGAGCGGCGCGCCGTCCACCCGCCGCTCCATCAACTGCCGTACAAGCCCCACGAGTTCGGCAGGATCGAAAGGCTTGGCCAGAAAGGCGTCCACCCCCAGATCGAGCCCACTCTCGAACTCGTACTGCGTACAGGCGCTCACGATGGCGAGGGCCAGATTCCGCGTCCGCGGATCAGCACGAAGCCGTGCGGCGGTCCGCAGCCCGTCCAGCCGGGGCATCACCACATCGAGGGTGACGACATCGGGCCGCACATGATGAACGACATCCAGACATTCGGCACCATCGGCCACGGTCACGACCTCGAAACCCTCCAGCTCGAGGTTGACCCTGATCAGCTGCCGGATGACCTTGTTGTCGTCCACAACAAGCACCCGACCCGACGCGCCCGGCACCATTCGAGAGTAAGTCCGCCCCGACGCCCGCGTCCGGCTTTTCCCCACTTCCACCCACCGGGGACGACCCCACGCCGCGCCCACTCCCCGCCCACCCCGAACCGCCCCCTCCGCGGCCTCCCACTCGCCGCCCCACCCCTCAACACGCGTTCATGACGCCCCCGAAAGAGCTGGTAGGGTTCTACCCGTCGCCGCGCACACCGCGACCGACACGCCCCCGTAGCTCAGGGGATAGAGCAACGGCCTCCGGAGCCGTGTGCGCAGGTTCGAATCCTGCCGGGGGCAC
>CAMLJW010000552.1 GCA_946480485.1 uncultured Streptomyces sp.
TCTCGCCGTACCACACCGTGGGCCGCCAGCTGTCCGAGCCGTTCATGAAGCACACCGGCGCCTCCAGGAAGGAGGCGAAGGCCCGGGCCATCGAGATGCTCGACAAGGTCGGTATCCCCCAGCCCAGGACGCGCTTCGAGGACTACCCGCACCACTTCTCCGGCGGTATGCGCCAGCGCGCGGTGATCGCCATGGCGCTGATGTGCGACCCCGACCTGCTGATCGCCGACGAGCCCACCACCGCGCTCGACGTGACCGTGCAGGCGCAGATCCTCGACCTGCTCAAGGACCTGCAGCAGGAGTTCGGCTCCGCGATCATCTTCATCACCCACGACCTGGGCGTCATCTCGCACATGGCCGACGACCTGCTGGTGATGTACGCGGGCCGGGCCGTGGAGCGCGGCAGCACCCGCGAGGTGCTCCGCACGCCCCAACACCCGTACACCTGGGGCCTGTTGAGCTCGATGCCGAGGCTCGGCGGCAACCTCACCCAGGCGCTCACGCCGATCCCCGGTTCTCCTCCCAGCCTCCTCAACCCGCCGTCCGGCTGCTCCTACCACCCGCGCTGTACCTTCACCAACGAGGTGGCGGGCAACGGCTGCCCCGATGAGCGGCCGTCGCTGGCCGACGGGCGCGCCGCCGCGTGCCACCTCACAGCGGAGCAGAAGCAGACCATCTTCATCGACCAGATCCAGCCCCGGCTGCGATAGGGAGATCCGAGACATGAGCGACAACCTCACCCTCCCCGCGCAGCAGGGCTCCACCGGTACCTCGGCCGAGACTCTCCTCGAGGTCGAAGGGCTGACCAAACACTTCCCGATCTACGGCGGCTTCCCGATCAAACGCAGAGTCGGCGCGGTGCGGGCCGTCGACGGGATCGACCTGAGCGTCGGCGTCGGCGAGAGCGTCGGCCTGGTCGGCGAGTCGGGCTGCGGCAAGTCGACGACGGGCCGGCTGATCACGCGCCTGCTGGAGCCGACCGGCGGAAAGATCACCTACGCGGGCCGGGACATCACACACGCGTCGCGCAAGCAGCTCGCCCCGGTGCGGTCCGAGATCCAAATGATCTTCCAGGACCCGTACGCGTCGCTGAACCCGCGGCAGACCGTCGGCACCATCATCAAGTCGCCGATGGAGGTGGGCGGGATCGATCCGGCCGGCGGCCGCGAGCAGCGCGTACGCGAACTCCTGGAACTCGTCGGTCTCAACCCCGAGCACTACAACCGTTTCCCACACGAGTTCTCGGGCGGTCAGCGCCAGCGCATCGGTGTGGCCCGCGCCCTGGCACCGGAGCCGAAGCTGATCGTCGCGGACGAGCCGGTGTCGGCCCTGGACGTGTCGATCCAGGCGCAGGTCGTCAACCTGCTGCAGAAGGTCCGGGAAGAGATGGGCATCGCCTTCCTCTTCATCGCCCACGACCTCGCCATCGTGCGCCACTTCTCGCAGCGCGTCGCGGTGATGTACCTCGGCAAGGTGGTGGAGGTCGGCGACCGGGACTCCCTCTACGACCGGCCCCGGCACCCCTACACCCACGCCCTGCTGTCGGCGGTCCCCGAGGTCGCCACCGAGGACTCCCACGACCGCGAGCGCATCCGGCTCGCCGGTGACGTGCCCTCGCCGATCCACCCCCCGTCCGGCTGCCGTTTCCGCACGCGCTGCTGGAAGGCGCAGAACAAGTGCGCCGGCCAGGAGCCCCCGCTGGTCCAGCTGTCAGGCAACCGCGAGGGCCACCTGACGGCCTGCCACTTCCCGGAGGAGCCGACCACACAGGCGCGTGACGTGGACGTCGTGGTGGACCCGGCGCTGAAGGCGCTGGAGGACATCGACGCGGGCGACGCCGTCGCGAAGGACTGACGCGTCGTGCTGACGGGCTGCTCCAAGGCGTCGGAAGAGGTCATGCCTCCTCCTTCGGTGCCACGCGGAACCACACCGCTTTGCCGTACGGATACTCCCGCACCCCCCATTCGTCAGCGCACATCTCGACGATCCCCAGCCCGCGCCCGGACTCGGCGGCGTCGCTCCGCTGGACGTCGGCGCGGACGGGAGTGCCGGGGCCGTGGTCCCAGACCGAGACGGTGAGGGTCTGGGGGGTGTGCTCGACGCTGACGTAGGCGTCGCTGGGGGAGTGGCGGTACGCGTTGGTGACCAACTCCGAGGCGAGCAGTTCGACCGTGTCGGCGACACAGCCGAGGCGGGTCGCGCGCAGGATTCCTCGGAGGGCGGCTCTGACGACGGAGGCGGCCCGCGGGTCGTGGGGGACGAGGAGACCGTACGACCAGTGGGAACTGGGGAGTTCGGGGGTGCCAGAGCGTAAGGGGTGGTGGACCGAGTACCGGGACCGAGTGCGTCCGTCCCTGCTGGACTTGGCCGAGTTGGAGGATGCCGCCGTGGACATCGTCTGCTACGAGCCGATGTTCGTGCCCGGGCTGCTGCAGACCGAGGCGTACGCAAGCGCCATCCATCATGGTGGTTACGCGGCTGCCACTTCCCAAGAGCACGATCTGGCAGTGGAGTTCAGGATGAGGCGACAGGGCGTGTTGATCAGCGAGCGTCCCCCTCGCCTGCACGCGATCGTGCATGAGGCGGTACTGCACGCCTCGTTGGGCGATCCCGGCATTATGCGGGAGCAGTTCCAGAGGCTGATCGAGGCTTCGAGGCTGCCCCATGTGACGATCCAGATCCTGCCTTTCGACGGCCCTGTGCCTTTCGGCTCATCGGTCACCCTCGTGGAGCCTGCCGTACGGTCGCTCAGCACGGTGATCGTGGCGCACATCGAGAAATCGCTGTACCTGGGCGACGACGAGGCCATTGTCAGGTACACAGACCTCTTCGCTAGGCTGCACGAAGCGGCGCTTCCCTCCGTGGATGCGGGCGTACCGCCGGAGGCGCACGCGGGGAAGGACTCACTGGGCTTGATCCAGCGACTCCTCTATCCCCTGCTCTAGGAAGCAATCCTGCTCCAGGAAGGCGCGCATGACTCGGCTCGAGTGGCAGAAGTCCAGCTACAGCGAGGGGAGCGCCGACACCTGCGTAGAACTCGCCACCGACCTCGCGGGTCGCACCCACCTGCGTGAGAGTGACACCCCCGCGACCGTCATCGCCACCACGCCGGTGGCGCTGCGTGCCTTCCTCCGTGGCATCAAGGAGGCCGGGAAGAGCGGCTGACCGGGCGCGGGCAAGGCGCCTGGGCTTGCGGTGCCCACGAGCCGCGTGCCGCAGCCGCAGCCGCAGCCGCAGCGCCCTCGGCGCGCGGCAAGGGCAACCCATGTCCACCGGGGCCTTCGGCTGTGCACGTCGACGACCACGCCATGGGGTGGGACCCACGCCGCCCCCGGTCGCGTCTACTCA
>CAMLJW010000553.1 GCA_946480485.1 uncultured Streptomyces sp.
GATGGCGTCGATGTGGTGGCCGAAGTGGAGTCCGTGGAGGTTTTCGCTGACCCAGTGGCAGTAGGCGGCGTATTCGGCGCGTTGGATGTGGAAGCGTTCGGCGAAGTAGAAGGGGAAGAGTCGGTCGTGGGCACGCAGGTAGGTGAGGAAGGACCAGCGGCTGGCGGGGTCGGCGAGGGTGACCAGATCGGCGAGGAAGGGGACTTGGAGGGTGGCGCCGTCGATGAGGAGGCCGGGGTGCCAGTCGAAGGCGGGGCGTTGGTCGTAGAAAGCGGTGTCGAGTTCGGTGAGGGGGTGGGCGAGGGCGGCGAGGGAGAGGTTGAAGGGGCCGATGCCGATACCCACCAGGTCTCGGGCTGCGTCGGGTTCGTGCTGTGCGGGGGTGGCAGGGGTGGGCGTCGGGCTCATCGGAGTGTGTGTCCTTCCACCAGTTTCAAAAGCGCGGCCAGGTCGCCGGGGCCGGTGTACGGGTTGAGCAGGGTGGCTTTGAGCCAGAGGCGGTTGTCGAGGCGGGCGCGACCGAGGACTGCGCGGCCTTCAGTGAGGAGTTTTCGTCGTACGTCGGCGACGGTGTCGTCGCTGACGTGGGTGGGCCGGAACAGGACGGTGCTGATCGTGGGCCGGTCGTGGAGTTCGAAGCCGGGGTGTGCGCCGATGAGGTCGGCGAGCTCCTGTGCGCGGGCGCAGACGTGGTCGACGAGGGCGCCGATTCCTTGTCGACCGAGTGTTTTGAGGGTGACGGCGATTTTGAGGATGTCGGGGCGGCGAGTGGTGCGCAGGGAGCGGCTGAGGAGGCCGGGGAGACCGGCTTCGGTGTCGTCGTCGGCGTTGAGGTAGTCGGCGTGGTGTTCCAGCACGCGCAGGTCGTGTCGGTCCTGGACGGCGAAAAGGCCTGCGGCGACGGGTTGCCAGCCGAGTTTGTGCAGGTCGAGGGTGACGGTGTGGGCCCGGTTGAGGCCGTGGAGCTTGGTGCGGTGGTGGTCGCTGAGGAGGAGGCCTCCGCCGTAGGCGGCGTCGATGTGCAGGCGGGTGCCGTGGGCTTGGCACAGGTCGGCGATGTCGGGGAGCGGGTCGATGAGTCCGGCGTCGGTGGTGCCCGCGGTGGCGGCTACCAGGAGGGGACGGGACAGCTGCGCGAGGGCTTCGTCGAGGGCGGCGGGATTCATGGTGCCTGCGGGGGCGGGCACGGTGACGGGTTCGGGGAGGCCGAGCAGCCAGGTCGCGCGGTGCAGGGAGTGGTGGGCGTTGGCCGCACAGACGAGCTGGACGCGGCCGTGGAGTTCGCGGGCCAGGAGGAGGGCGAGTTGGTTGGACTCGGTGCCGCCCGTCGTGACAAGTGCGTCGGCCTGCTTGCCGTACACCCCCTTGCCGTACACCTCCTTGGCGAACGCCGCCGTGACGAGCGCTTCCAGTTCGGAGGCCGCGGGTGCCTGGTCCCAGGAGTCGAGGGACGGGTTGAGTGCGGAGGCGGCGAGGTCGGCAGCGGTGGCGACGGCAAGGGGTGGGCAGTGCAGGTGGGCGGTGCACAGGGGGTCTGCGGGGTCGGCGGCGCCTGCCGCGAAGGTGTGGACGAGCGTGCGCAGGGCGTCTTCGTCACCCAGCTCGGGCAGGGCCTTTCCGAGGGCGGCGCGCATGCGTGCGGCGACCGCTTCGGGGCCTCCGGCGGGCAGTGGGCCGCCTCGTGCGGTGGCGCCGTCCCGCAGCGCGTCGAGCACGGTCGTGAGCAGCGGCCGCAGGGTGTCCGGCCCTTGAGGGCCTGAGGCAAGCGGGCTCATGGACGTCCTCCGGGGCGCGCGGCAAGGGTTTCGAGCCTGTACGCGTTGTGGCTCAACGCGTCCGAAGAGGCCAACGACCGGAAACCGAAAGGGGGTACTGCCGTGCGGGAAAACGTGTGGGGGCCGGCGGGGTGGTAGGGGGCGCTGACTGGGAAGCGCACCCCTACGAGCAGCTGTACGAGGACCCCCGGTACGGGGGCCGCTGTACGAGCAGCCCCCGTATGAGCACCTGAGAGATGGCTGGGCTTAGGCCTCCCTCACCCGCAAGGCCCGTGCCAGGTCGTCGAGTTGGTCCACCAGCTGGCGACGCAGGGCCGGGACGGGGTCGGCGTCGCGCAGGCAGGCCTCGCCCTGGCGGAGTGTGTCGACGGAGACGGCGTACACCGGGAAGGCCCAGTGGCCTGCGGCATTGGCGATGGCAGGGCCTCGGCGGGCGGCGACGGTGACGGCGTCCGTCCAGTAGCGCTCGACGTACGACCTGAGCAGGTCGGACTGTTCGGGTTGCCAGAAGCCCTGGGCGGTGGCGGTGAACAGGTAGTTGGAGAGGTCGTCGGTGGCGAACATGTCCTGCCACGCCTGACGTTTGGCGACGGGGTCGGGGAGCGCGGCACGGCAGCGGGCGGCGCCTTCCTGGCCGGTGGCACTGGGGTCCTGGACGAGTTCGGCCTCGATGACGCTGTCGTCGATGGCGCCGAGGACGGCGAGGCGACCGAGGATGCGCCAGCGCAGTTCGGGGTCGAGTTCGGGGCCGCCGGGGACGGTGCCTTCGGAGAGCCAGGCGGTGATCGTGTCGGGTTGGGCGGCGACGTCGATGAGGTGACGTACGGCGGTGAGGCGCAGGCCGGGGTGGGAGCCGTCCTCGGTGCGGCGGATCAGGTCGCGGCACAGGGCGGCGAGGGTGGTGAGGGCGGCGGGCCGGTCGGGCGCGGGGAGGTAGCGGTCGGCGACGTGAGTGGTGGCGAAGGTGAGGACGCCCTGGACGAGGGCGAGGTCGGTCTCGTGCGGGAGGTGGGTGCGGGCGGCCTCGAGGTAGGCGGTGGCGGGGAGTTCACCGTCGCGCACGGAATCGCGCAGGGCGTTCCAGATGACGGCGCGGGTCAGTGGTTCGGGCAGGGCGGACAGTTCGGCGCGTACGGTCGCGAAGGATTGGGGGTCGAAGCGGACCTTGGCGTAGGAGAGGTCGCCGTCGTTGAGGAGGAGCAGTGCGGGCCGCTTGCCGATGGCCCGGGCCGGTTCGCTCGGGGCGGACTCGCTTGGAGCGGACTCGCTTGGGGGCAGGTCGATCTCGAGGCGTTCGCGGAGGGTGAGGCGGCTTTCCTCGGTGAGGTCCTTGTCGTACAGGCCGACGGCGATGCGGTGTGGTCGGCTGCCCTCGTGGACGACGGTGAGGGTGCAGGTGCCGTTGTCGGTTGGGGCGATCTTCGGGGTGAGGGTGTCGACGCCGGTGGTCCGCAGCCAGGAGTCGGCCCAGGCGTGGACGTCCCGCTCGGTGGCTTCGGTGAGGGAGTCGATGAAGTCGGCGAGGGTGGCGTTGGCGAACTTGTGCCGGGCGAAGTGGGTGTTGATGCC